>JAAYHZ010000342.1 GCA_012744235.1 Clostridiaceae bacterium | reverse complement strand
GGTATATTCTTTTTCGGTGATTCGAATGATAATGATTTTGAAAAACCGCTGCTAAACGGCAGCCCGGCAGAGAAAGCCCGATAGGAGACGAAGGAGAATACATAAAGTTGAAGAATTTAAACGGCTTATTGCCGAAAAAAACCTTTCGATATGTTATATGTTTTATAGGTTTTTTGATTTGGATCGGTTTTCTTCTTTATATGGAAAATCGGTCGGGGTATCGAATATTTCATTGGTTCGGCCTTGCTATCTTATGCTTTGCAGCCGTTCAAGATTCGGTTGAAGGAAAGGTTCGTCCGCTATTATGGGGCTTGCTTTTATTATTCGAATTCTCTGCTTTCCTTTTAAATCCGAAACGAACGGACTTTTCCGAGTCGGTTTCCGTTCTCGTGTGTGGAGTTTTGCTGGGGGTTGTATTCCTGATCTTTAAAAACCATATCGGGCTAGCCGATATCATGGTATTGATTTCCTTATCATTCGGATTCGGTGTTCCCGTTATCGTAACCGGTCTTGTAATATCATGCTTTTTCATATTTATCGTCGGTATTATTTTAAAGTTTATAAAAAAACGGGAACCGAAGGACGGGATCCCTCTGATTCCGATTCTTTGTTTATCGTTATTGGTGCTTTATATAGCAGGTTTAATTGATTGACTTCAATGAAAGTACAAAAGACGAAAGGAGTGCGGACCTTGGCAATGCCAAGAAAATAAAATGGAAAAGGACTTACTGGATTTATTCGATATTTCTTATACGAATTCGGTGACATCAAGTCATGTCGTATTCACTGCTCGATCGGATCTTCCTTTTTATATCCACCAACTGAAGATGCTTGGTTATAACCAAAAATCTTTGAAAACCGTTATTCCGCCGGACTATAGAAAAAGAAACGATTCTACGGAGTTCTTTTACGATATTACTTCGAAAAAAACGTTAACGGATTTTTTGTATAAAAACATTTTGAACAAGGAGGAAGTGATTCATATTCTGTCCGGTATCGTCGAGACCTTATGCGATTGCGAAAGCTACCTCTTGTCGGCGGATAAATTTGTTCTCGATACGGACTATATGTACATAGATCCCGACGGAGATACCATCCGCATGATCTATTTACCCGTCAAACAATCGTTTGATGCAACGGAGCAATTGAAAAAATTTTTAATCGAGTTTATTTCGCTAAAAGCGAAAATATCAACGGAGCAAAACGATAACTATACACAGCGAATATTGGAATATATCAAGGAAGATCATGTGAGTATCCGCGGTATCAAAAGCTTGCTTGAACAACTGGGGAACAATGCACCCTTAGAAAAGCAAGAAAGAGATCAAAAAGAATCGCATTTCGAAACGTATGCGGAATTTCCATACAATCCCGGTAAACACCCGGATCAAGCTTCGGAAAAGTCGAAAAAAAACTTGAAAAAAAGAACGTCCGAAAAACCTAAGAGTATGGATGTAAAGATTCCCGGTATCCGGAGTCTGCCTGAAGAATGTTACGAAAAAGTGAAAAGAACAAACGGAAAAGCCCGGCATGCTTACTTGCTACTGTTTTTGATCGGTATTCTTGCGTTTATTTTTATTGCAGGAACCGTCCTTATTGGACGAGGGGGAAAAGGTCAAAAAGGTCTTCAAATCTTTGGATTGTTCATCCTTTTATCCGGAATCGGTTATATCTTCTTCAATCGATTCGGGCGTAAAAAAACCGGTGAGAATGAAGATAGCAAAGAACGGTTGGAGAAAACCGAAAAAGAAAAGGACAAGCCCAAGCTCAAAGAAAAGCAAATTAACATACCGATCCCCGTATTTCAATCGGTAAAAGAGGAGAAGAAAGAAGCTCCCGTCGAAAAGAACGGTACCTTTATCCCGTCCGATAAACATATAAATACGGAAAACGAGGAACTTATGCATACCGTTGTGCTGAGCGGCGGGAATAGGAAGGTGCTGTATTTACATAAATCCGGTTCCAACATGAAAATTTTCATCACCGCCACACCCTTTGTACTGGGCAGACTTCGTGAATTCTCCGATTTTGCCATTAATAACCCTGCCATCGGTAAATCTCATTGCGAAATTTCCTATGATGACAACGGCGTTTACGTAAAGGATTTGGATTCTAAAAACGGGACTTACGTAAATGATATTAAATTGGAGCCCGGAAGGAGGGTTACGGTACAAGACGGTGACCGGCTGGGTATTGCTAACGAAAGCTTCGTAATTAAATATCCGGCAGACTAATCGAATGATTGCAAAATGGATACGGCTGCGTTATGATAAGAAAAATTAATCCTATTTTTTAAGTAAAAAGGAGCTAAATAATGGATGCAGTTTTACGGGGTATTGAAAAAACGAAAAATTTCTATCAAATGAAAAAAGATTCTCCGCTCGTGATGAAGGAGTTTGGATATTATTCTTTGGATCGATGGGCAAGAGAAGGATACATCGACAAGGAGAAGAAGAAAGATCCGAATTACCTAAGAGAGCTCTTCGGATTTGATTATCCGGGAGAAGCTTATTTACAATGCTTAGGATGGTGCGAAGCCGCCTTTTGTCCGGATTTTGAGATCAAGGTTATTGAAGACAGAGGTAAATACGAGGTGGTTCAAGACCATGCGGGACGTTATGTTTTATACTTTAAAGGTAGGCGTGACGGTTTCATGCCGGAATATTTGGATCACCCCGTGAAGGACATGGAGAGCTGGAAGCGAAACTGCGAATGGCGAATGGATCCTCTTGCGCCCGGGAGAGAAAAGCTTCTGGAGAATAATCTGAATCATGTAATAAAATCGAGAGACCGGGGTATGTTTATTACCCAAAAAGTAATCGGCGGATATATGTATCTTCGAAGCCTGATGGGCCCGGAACGAGTTTTATATATGTTTTACGACGATCCGGAACTGATTCATATGTGCATGAGAAAATGGTTCGAATTGGCCGATTATGTAACCGCTTATTTCCAAAAAGAAGTCACCATAGACCAGCTGTTTCTTGCAGAGGATATCTGCTATAACCGTGGATTGTTAATTTCTCCGGATATGATAAGAGAGTTTTTGCTTCCTTACTACAAACAGTTGATCGAAAACATAAAGAAACGCCAAATCGACCGCTCTCGCCATCTTTTTATCCAAATCGATACGGACGGATTTGCCGACCCTGCCATTGATGTCTATTTGGAAATCGGTATGGACGTTATGAGCCCCTTTGAAGTGGCCGCCAACTGTGATGTACTGAGAACAGCGGAAAAGTACCCCGAGCTTCGAATTACGGGAGGAATGGATAAAAGAGTTTTGGCTACGACAAAAGACGAAATCGACAAAATGGTGGATCGGATATGTTCGGTTATGAGAAAAAGAGGAGGATACATTCCTACCTGCGACCACGGTGTTCCCGAGGAAGTAAGCTTTGAAAACTATATGCATTTTAGAAAAAGATTGCTGGAATACTCCGTTTGATCATGTTTCTTTGATATTGAAAAGGGTGCGCCTAAGCGGCACCCTTTTTAAATTGGTCTTTAAACAAAAAGGATGTCCTTTTTAGACATCCCGACGTCTCCTTTGTGTTTTCAATGTTTAGATATGCTTGTCGAGCATTTGGACGAAAGTTTCATAAGGCCTTACCCCGACAACCTGTTCCACGATTTTTCCGTTTTTCATCAATACCACGGTAGGTATGTTCCTTACTCCGAAACGCGCAGCCAGTTCGTTCTCTTCATCCACGTCCACTTTACCGATGACGGCTTTATCCGAGTAATTATCATACAGTTTATCAATGGTAGGTGCTAACATTCGACAAGGTCCGCACCATCCTGCCCAGAAATCTATCAAAACGGGTTTGTCGGATTTGAGTACGACATCATCAAAATTCTTCTTGGTTATGATTGTTGCCATTATCATCATCTCTCCTTATGGTTTATTTCTATTTTCACAGTAATTATAACCTTTATAAATTATCGTTACTGTAACAATGTCACACAATCGAATAAATTTCAAAATTTATTTATAGCATACCTATTAATCTCAATAATATGTCATTTTCAATACAAATTCAACCGATTTTAAATATTTGCCTCGTCGAAAGCTTTATTGTGAATGGATAAATGGCTCCCTTGAGAATAACGGACATCATAAACGGAATCGTTTTTATACCGTATAAATGCAGTTAAGGCATCGGTTTTTATGCCGTAATCGGAAAGAGCAATGCATCTTCTTTGATACGGATCATTGTAGATGAGAAGGTCGGTATAGTATAAAGATTCTACGCGAATAACTACACATTCATCCGGGAGGCTGTCGACCGCAAGTCTTTCAATGTTTAATATTTTGCTCTTCCCGTCGTAAGGCTCCATCACTTGAACAAAAACGACAGGCTGAAAAGGTTCCTCCGTTTGCTTTTGTGTTATGAAACAGGGCATTAATAGCTCGTTTTTTAAAATCCGCTCGTAATTTCTGTTCCCGAAAAATCTCATGTCCGCGATCATGATTTCGGATCCGGTTGTCAGATCGGTGCATCTTAGATGCCAATCTCTTTTTTTCGCAACGTAGTTAAAATAGTCCTCAATATGAAAGTCGACATACCGGTTTTGTTTTGGAGACGGGTCTTTTCTTAAATTCTCAAAAAACAAACCCTTCGGATAATCGTTTACTGTCGGCACCGGATTCATCCCGCTGTACGAAAGGCTTCCGATGGCGGCGTGCATGTATCTTTCGTACAGGCGGCCGTTGCCCTGCAGACGGAATATGTCTGCAATATAAAACGCTTCTTCGGAAAGGTCCGTAAGGGATAAGGTTCGAGCGAATTGCTTTCCGTCCTTTATCATATTCGGATTGCTGCAAGTTACGGTTTTAAAGGATTCGCTGTTCAGCCATAAATCAACCTTGCCCGCTCCTCGAATGCCCGGCGAACGATCCGGCGTTGCACAATTATGAACAAAAATCGATTTACCCCAATTGAATTCATCGGAATAAAAGCCTCCGTTATATACAACGGGAGGATACCCCCAATCCGGCATCATATCGATGCCCATACAGAACAAACCGATATTCATGGGATCCTCGTGCTCATGGCCGCTTTGCTCCCAATCAAAGTCTATCCATAAAGCCCGTTTATGCTCTCCTTTACCGGATCGTAAAATGGCCAGATGCCAATTCGGCTTGATCACGCTAGGAAGATCAATTTCATATCCCTCGTCTTTCAGAACCTTATCAATTTCCTCTATCATTTGATCAAATTCTTGTTTGCCTAAAAAATCGATCTGCGCTAACAGCTCGGTATATTGCTCTTTGGCTGCCGACCATATTCCTTTGATAAACACGGTGTCTCCTGTTATTTTGTAACATTTGTATAGCATATATAAGGAGCCCGGGCTTTTGTGCAGACAGCCGCCGGAGGGTTCGGCAAAAGCAAGGCAATCACCAATTTTAGGATAATACTCGTCGATGCACAAGGTATCAATGAAGAATCGATAGGCTTCGATTAGCGAAGGGTATTTTTTAAGCAAATCGTCGATAAAAGAAGGCTTTTTATGGACAAACTTCAAAAGGATTTCCGTCAGCTGCTCTTTTGCGTGGTTGGTATATCCGGTAAGACCGTTTTCCTTTGTAGCTCCGTCACGTTCCGTGCACTGAACAATGATTTCTTCCAACAGGGAATCCACCGTTTCATCATTACCTAACACGGCATGGATGATAGCGTATAAAGCATGGGTCATCGGAAAGTTGGATCTGCATTTTTTGTAATTTGCCAAAGCGTCCTTCAGTATACGATTTTCAATATGCTGCAGGATGTCTTGGGGTGAATTTACGGTATACGGTAAACCGTGTTTTTCTTTTTGCGCCTTTACAAATGCCAATAATTCCTGATCCTCGAGCATTGCACCTCGGATGATATCATAAGCATGGGCGAAGACGGATATATCGTAGTAGGAATGAAACCAATACCCGAAATAGCCTTCGGTTGAGTAAAGCTGTTCATGTACATATACTTGGGTATGTGCATCGTAATTCGGCCAATAATCGGCATAACGGTCCAGCAATACGGCACATTTACGGGCATACTCCGGCTTTCCCGTAAGGAGGTATGCATAGCTTAACGAGTAAATGCCACGAACCAAATCCTTGTGGTGGCCGTGTATAAGGTAGTAGCCGATAAATCGCTGTACGGTATCTCCGTTGCAATAACCGTTCCCGTCATCAACGGCAAACATATGCAGAGGATCGTTAGGATCCGGATGCTCCGTGTTAAACAGCAGTGTTTTATCCGCCTTTTCATACCGGAAAACACCGGTTTCATCGATGCCGGATTTATAGAAAGAGTAGAAATCATTTTTCGGAAAGTAATTCTTACAGTCGGGGCATCGGACTTTCCAGGGGAAGGATATAGGATCAATTTCCCAATCGTATAATAGCCGTTTTTTCCTGCAAACGGGACACAAGCTGTTTGTGTGTACATAATGAGAACGTAGAATATACGGGTCGATTACCAAACTCCAAAGCTCCGCATCGTCTTTTGATATGAACCGTTGAGCCTCTTTTAATATGTTCCATCTTTTTTCCATGCCGTGCTTGCTTGTTTCGGCATATTCTCTGAGTTTTCGAACGGCGCCGTCAGGATAAAATACGCATTTGTTGTTTAAAGACATCGGCTTCACCACCTCCCGCCCATTATAGCATAACCTTTATGCCGGAGTCAGTGAAAAATTTGTATACTCGAAAAAGAGTTACGAATACACGACGGCTTGTGATAAACCGTATTCGGTTTATAGTATAATAAAACCCGTAACGGATTTTAAAAGGAGGTTCTCTATGACGATCACGGATGATATTAAGAAGGAAATAACGTTGCCGGAGAAGATTTATGCAGTCGAAGGAATGGAATTAAATATCTACTTGAGCAACTTGTTTTTACCGAGACCGGATTTGTTTTGTATCGATGTGGTTTCCGAACAGGGCGTTTTAATGGATAAATATTGGCGCTATATACCCGGAAAAGAAACGGAAACGGAAGTTACGGTTGCCGGAATTGATTACGATGCAAATATTTTAAACGGCAAGTCCTGTAAAGTATTGTCTTGCAACAAATCGGACATGCCGCAAAAGAAAATCAAGTGCCTTTTTATTGGTGACAGCTTAACGCAGCAAGGAACATATACACAGCAGTTTCTAAACCTGTGCACCGCAACCGGATTGGATATGGAGCTTATCGGAACGCGGGGCTACAAGTACAACCGCCAAGGAATGAAAGACAATGTGCATGAAGGGTACGGCGGATGGTCTTTAAGAACTCATTTTGAAGATCAAACGTCTCCTTTTGTCTTTGACGGGAAGTTTGATTTTGAACGGTATATGGTTTCAAACGGTTTTGATAAACCGGATTTCGTCTTTTTCTTCTTGGGTCCCAACGACATTATTCGCGTAATGGACGATGCGCAAATGATTGAATTAGCGGAATACAACTGTGCAACATACGATAAGATTATCGACAATATTCATCGTTACGACAAAGATATACACATCGGCATTTGCACCATGCTTCCTCCGTCAAGCAGCCAGGATGCATTCGGATGCAGTTACGGTCCTCGATTCAAAAGATATCGATATATTCGAAACGTCCATTATTATAACCTGTACATGCTCCATGCTTTTGACGGGGGAAAATACGATAACGTAGGCATTGTGCCTTTGCATGTCATGTTTGACGCTGAAAACAACGTATCCTACGATTATCGGAAACCCAACGCAAGATCAAAAGAATTTTTGCATGTTCAAAACAATGCCGTACATCCTATCGACGACGGATACGCTTTGGTTGCCGACGGTTTTTATTTCTACGTCCGAAATATGCTGAGTCAAAAATAAACCGTAAAAAAAGGCTGCGCAAGCAGCCTTTTTAAAAAAGAGACTTTATAGGATTATCGGATTAATAGTACAACTTACTCTTATCGATTTCAAACTTCTTGAAATCATCTCTGTTGAAGATTTCAACAAATTGGTCCAAGCCCGCCGCATACAATCGATCAATGTATGTTTCCCATTCGGAGTAAATGTTTGCAATTTCGCCGCGGAAGGCTCTGTTTCTGAAGTCATTGGCCACGGTTAATATATCGCTTTGGATTTTATCCCGTAATGCGATGTACTCGTCGTACAAGTCGTTACCCATAAACAAGCGGCTGATCAATTTATCCGGCTCCAGTGTATATTTGATAAACCATCCGTTTTCGATTTGGTATTCGCACAATTGATAGAACCATTCACTAACCATGGACCATTTCTTGAAATCGGTTAAGAACTTGTCGGTAGCGAATATGGCTTGGATGGCGTTGTTGGTATATTGCTTCGGAATTTTTGAAGTGTCGGTGGCGATGATCGCGCTGTTATAAGGTTCGCCCGACCACTTGTAATGGATATTTTCCAAGCCGTAATAATAACGATAGAATCCTTCATCCGTAAAGTGGGTGTATCTTAAGAGAGCAAGACAACGATCCAACTTTTCATCGGTACAGGAGGCGCCAAATGTCCAAGTACCATAGGCACCGTCTCTGAAAGGAGTATCTATGTATCTTCTATTTCCGCCGGTTCCGTCAGGTCCTACGATGACAGGAACGACGACAAATTTCGCATCGGGATGTTTATCCAGAATACCGTTCGGAACCCAATCTCTTACCCAATCAGGGTATGTGGGATTCATGTTGTATAAGCAGTCTAACGGGAAGTGCCCATAGACACCCGTGTTCAAACATCCGTAGAAGTTTCCAAGATAGTCTCCTGTTCCGGTTACATCCTGCAGATAATTCATGTAACCTTTTGACAGCATGTCGTTAATGAAAACCAAGAAATCTCGCCATCCGGTAGAAGCATAGGGCGGTACATAGTTTCCGGAGGTTTCATCGTAATGCAGCCAAGTGGTGTAGTACGAAGTGATTCCGAACATGCCGGTGTAAATATCCGTCCATGTACTTCCGTAAGACGGTCCGGTTAAAGGATACATAGCTCCGAAGGTATCGTCGATACCGTTTCCGTCAGGGTCTTCTTCCGTGAAAGCTCTCAATATGTCGCAAAACTCTTCGTAGGAAAAGACATGGTTGGATAAGAACATGACTCCTTCGCTTGCTCTGCTCAAAGGTTCATAAGAAATTTTTACTTCGGTTAAATCGTCGATATCATAACCGACGTTCTCTAACCAGTCTAAACGGAAGCAATTGACGTGATACCAGTAGTTATTCATTGCATAACAGAATGATATTCCGTAATAGTGTTCGGGTTCGTCAGGAATGAGATTGAATTGGAATCCGATGGGATTGCCTTCAAGAATGCTATAATATTCCGGCAATTTGGTTCTGATGGTTTCGAGAGTGATGTTTCTTGTTAATCCTTCGTTGTAGGCTCTTACGGGATCATACCCGTTAATGTACCCGGTGTCCGCCCAGTCGCCGGCCGCCGCCATCATGGTGCATTGCTCTGCGCTGTAAGCGTCGATGTTCCATACCTTAAGATCAATGTTGAACTTCTCTTCAAGCTCTAACTCGTCCCAGCGTCCTTCTTCGTAGTTCTCCGTAAACCTTACCAGATAAGAAATCTCCAAATGTTTTTCGAAGGGATTTACCGGTTCGGTTTGGGCAGGAGCGGTGGTCGTTTGTTGAGCCGCCTTCGTGGTTGTTTCCGCCTTCGTGGTCGTGACTTGTGCTGCCGTTGTTGTTACATCGGGCGTCTGTTCTTGCGATTGCGAACAAGACACGAGTGTAAACAACAGTAGCAACGTTAATAGAACGCACAACTTACTTTTCATTTTAACACTCCTTTCTATATGTCTATAAAGATAGTGCACATATAGTCAAGTCCAAATTAGTGTGTAAATTACCTCGGCATTTTAAATGTAGCAATCAGCCTATGGTCGCAAGCG
>JAAYHZ010000341.1 GCA_012744235.1 Clostridiaceae bacterium | reverse complement strand
TAGTTTAATCGACTGAAGAATCATATTGGGTCTTATTTTCTTTACATTTTTACTGACCTTACACAACGTATGGCGGAAATGAAAACGAACAGCAACAGGAGGTTTCTTCTTTTAATTGCTTGCAGTCTTGTTTTTCATTCCGCCATAATATTTCTTGTTTTAGCTTAACGCTTCCATCATATTTCCCATTTGGCTTATCACCATCTTGTAATATTGGCCTTTTTGCTTCATAAGGCTCTCATGGTTTCCGCTTTCAATGATTCTACCGTCGCTGATAACAATGATACGGTCCGCATCTCGTATGGTGGAAAGACGATGGGCGATCAAGAAGCTTGTGCGGTTTTTCATTAGGTTTACCAAAGCGCGCTGGATTTCTTTTTCGGTTTTCGTATCGACGCTGCTGGTGGCTTCGTCAAGGATCAGTATGGGGCTGTCGCACAGCACGGCACGAGCAATGGCGATTAGCTGTCTTTGACCTTGGCTTAAATTATCCGTTGCTCCGGAGACCATGGTATGGTACCCGTTGGGAAGCTTATCAATAAAGTCATGCGCTCTCGCTATTTTCGCCGCTTCGATTACCTGTTCGTCCGTAGCTTGCTTTTGGGAGTAGCGTATATTGTCCATAATGGTGCCGGTAAAAAGGCTGGTATCCTGCAGCACTACGGAAAAGCACTTTCTTAAGCTATTCCTCTTTATATTCACTATCGGCTCGTTATCAATCATTATCTTGCCGCTGTCCACGTCGTAAAAACGCATCAGAAGATTGACAATTGTGGTTTTTCCGGCTCCCGTTTCCCCTACTAAAGCGATGACTTCACCGGGCTTTACGTTAAAGCTTACGTTCTTCAATACGGGGATTGTTTTGTTGTAGGAGAAATTAACGTTATCAAAGGTAACCTCTCCCTTCGGTTTGTCCACATCAATGGCATTCTTCGAATCCGCCGCTTCTTCTTCGCTGTCCAATATTTCAAAAACACGCTCCGCTCCGGCTAATGCCGATTGGATGGTATTAAACATACCCGCAATGGCATTAAGAGGATGAGAGAATTGCTTGGAATAGCTCAAGAAGCTGACTACCGTACCTACCGGAAGATGATAGCCTACGGACAGGACTCCTCCCACAATGGCGGTCATGGTGAAGATGAAGTTGTTTATAACAGTCAATAAAGGCATCATGTACCCTGCCCATGTCTGCGCCTTCGTACTGCTTTCATTCAGCTTTTCATTAATGCCCTTGAATTGTTCCAAAATGTCTTGCTGCTTGCCGAAGGCTTTTACCATTTTTAGCCCCAGTATGTTTTCCTCAATGACTCCGTTCAATGCGCCTAAATTTTTCGACTGGGCCAAAAAGTAGGCACGGCTTCTTTTTGCAATCACACGAGTCAAGAGGGTAACAAGAGGAATGCAAAGCAGAACCACAAGGGTAAGGAACAAATTCAACCTGATCATGATTATGAAGGAACCGACCAACGTTAAGATACTGGATATCAATTGCGTTGTCGTTTGGGCGATCGTGGAGCTGATATTGTCCACATCGTTGGTAATACGGCTCATGGTGTCCCCGTGGGAACGGGTATCAAAGAATTCCAACGGAAGCTTTTGCATCTTTGCAAAAATTTCTTTACGCAATGTATGTACAAGCTTTTGGGAAACATTCAGCATGGTAACGCCGTTTATGGATAAAATGATCCAGTTGGCGGCATATAAAAGAACAATTATGAGCAAATACCGAAACAGCGTTTTCGTATCGACGGTCTTTGTTGCAATATCGAAGGTATTAAAGCATCTTCCCACGAACAAAGGAATGTTAACGGAAATTAAGGAGGATAACGCCGTAAGAACCATGGCGAAAAAGATGGTTTTCGCCCAGCGTATGTAGATTTTCACGACACGCAGCAGGGTGCCTTTTGCATTTTTCGGTTTCGCGCCGGGCGCAAATCGTCCGGGACCACCGCCTACCGGTCTCATCATCCCCATTCCCGGCACTCTTGCTTCTTGTCTTGGAACTTGCTGTACCATATGTCTTACGCCTCCTTGCTGCTTTCAATTTGGGTCTTGTAAATATCTCGGTATACCTCACAATCCTTCATCAGCTGATCATGGGTACCGAATCCGACCTTTACTCCGTTGTCCAAAACAAGAATCCGGTCGGCGGACATGGCGGTTCCGCAACGCTGCGTAATGATAATCACCGTTTGCTTTCCGGTCTTATCCTTTAGATTTTTACGTACTTTGGCTTCCGTTACCTCATCCAAGGCACTGGTAGCATCGTCCAGTATGAGGACAGGGGAGTTTTTAATGATACCGCGAGCTATGGATATACGCTGCTTTTGACCGCCGGAAACATTGACGCCGGCGCTTCCTAAAAGACTGTCAAAGCCGTTATCCATCTTGGATATAAAGTCGGCTTCGGCCATCCTCGCCGCCTGCTTCAACATTTCGTCGGTGGCCTCCTTGTTCCCCCACCGAATATTGTCGGCAACGGACCCCGAAAAGAGCATGGGCTTTTGAGGCACCATGGCAACATTCCTTCGTACCGTTTCGATATTCAAATCGCGGATATCATAGCCGTTCATTAAAATTCTTCCGTCGTTTACGTCATAGAAACGCAAAAGCAGCCATGCGACGGTAGACTTGCCGCTTCCCGTCGGTCCTATGATGGCCAAGGTTTGTCCGCTTTTAACGGAAAAAGAAAGATTCTTTAAGGCGGGCACGCCGCTTCCTCCGGGGTACGCGAAAGTTACATTATCAAATTCGATATCCCCGTTTAATTTTTTCGCTTCTCCGCCTCCGTTAAAATCTCCCGCGGAGTCAAACACTTCTTTAATACGGGCCGTCGAAGCTTTTGTCCTTACAAAGGTGTTGAATATGTTGGTAATCATGATTAAGGACGAAAGAATCTGTGCCATATATACGGTAAAGGCGGTAATATCTCCGGGGTTTGCAAGGTCTTTGGCAAACAATATACTTCCTACGTAAATGACAATAACCGTACCGATACCGACGGAAAGGGACATCAGGGGTGATATGAGAGTTATTATCATCTGGGCGGATATGCTTTTTTGCATTAAATTCACATTGGCATCTTCAAACTTATCGCTTTCTTGATCGTAGGTTCCGAAGGCTTTGACTAAGCGCACTCCGATGAGGTATTCCTGCACTACGGAGTTTACCTTGTCCATAGCCTTTTGCAATATGGAATATCGAGGGTAGCTTAGCTTCATGCTGATGATGATAAGGACCGAAACGACGGCAACAATGCCGTATATGATAAGGCTTAGCTTAAAGTTGAGCATGCTTGCAAGGATAATGCTTCCGATACAGGTAATAGGCGCTTTCATAAAGATTCGCATAATGCCGTTTATGAACTGGGTTACCTGCGTTGTATCGTTAGTCATTCGTGTTATAAGGGATCCGCTTTCGATTTTATCCACGCTTTGTTCCGAAAAATAAATGATTTTCTCAAACAAATCGTATCGCAAATCGGCTCCCACACGCTGGGATACTCGGCTGGCCAAGATGTTTCTTGTAACGGCAAAGCCCGCTCCGAATAGGGTAACCATGAGCATCAGGGCTCCCCAAGAATAGACTTTGGAGATTTGCCCTTCGCTTATTCCCAAATTAATGATATTGGACATAAGCGTGGGAACAAGCAAATCGCAAATCGCCTCGCACGCAACACACAAAATAGCAGCCAGAAACGGGAACTTGTATTTATTGAAATACTTTTTGTATATACCCATAGTCGATGCCCCTGTTTTCATTCGTTAAGCTAAATTTTCATTTCAACATTATACAACATTTTTTTGATGGTAAAACATAAAATTTGATGACATTGTACGCTAAATGTTTCAGAGAATTGGTTCCTAGAGGGGTAAAATATCGCTTGATAACATTCTTCGAGACAAGCTTGTAAGACTAAACCGGAGCGGTGAAGATGTTGAGCGGACTCCGAAGGAAAAAGATTATGCTTTTTTAAAGAAATCTAAAATCCGCATACAAGCATACAACAAACCCAAGGTTTCCTTGCAAACGGTTACCCGGAGGTTTGCATACTTTTGTTTATATCGTCCACTCCCCGAATCGTACCTTCGGAGGATTGCTGTCATGCTCTCCGAGCATCTTTTCCATCCAAATCATGTCGTACCAAACGTTGAACTTAAAACCTACACGATGGAATCTTCCTACAAGAGAAAACCCCATTTTCAGATGAAATCGGTAGCTGTCATCGGTAAGGTGAGCATCGTTTTCCTTCACGGGCACGGCGATGCAGGCATTCATGTTGAGAATCCCCATGTTCCTTAAGGACTTTTCCAGCTCGTTGTAAAGGGCTTTCCCTATGCCCATTCCGTGCCGGCCCTGTTTCACATAAACGGTTGTCTCCACAGCCCGGTCGTATGCTTTGCGGTCCTTGAATGCCGAAGCGTACGCATAGCCTACGATTTCCCCCTTATCGACGGCTTTGATATAGGGATACTTTGATGATATGTTTTGGATTCTGTTTCGGAACTCCTCTATCGTAGGCACATCGTATTCGAAGGTAATGGCCGTATCCTTCACATAGGGTTCGTATATGGATAGAAGCTCCGCTGCATCTTCCAAAGTGACTTTTTCGATTCTCATACTTTATTCCCAAAGGTAAGATGTCATAGTCAGCGATCCCAATTCGCAGGATTTGTTATACACACTCACCGTATCGCCCTTTTCCGTAGCTCCGAGGATGTACAAAAGAGGATAAAAGTGGTCCGGAGTCGGCACCGCCAGCTTTGCGATTTTCCCCAGATCGTTGTAATTCAAAACGTTCTCATTATTTCCATTCATGATGCTCTTGTAAATATATTCGTCGAACTCGTACGCCCAGTCGAATCCCTTGTTTTCTTGGTGCCAATCCACCAGTCTTAAGTTGTGGACAATGTTCCCCGTACCGAACAACAGAACCCCTTGCTCTCTTAAAGCGTTTAGCTCCTTGCCGATTTTGTAATGAACCACCGGAGGGGCATAAGCATCGATGCTGATTTGAAAAACGGGAATATCTCTGTCCGGGTACATATGAACCAATACGGACCAGGTTCCGTGGTCGATGCCCCATGAATTATCGTATTTGGTTTCTTTTGAGATCAGCGTCTTTGCCATTTTGGCAATCTCCGGGGATCCGGGTGTGTTGTATGTGATTTCATACAGCTCCTTCGGGAAACCGTACATGTCGTATACGGTTCTCGGGTTTTCTTCGTTCATGATACGAGTTCCGTTCGTATACCAGTGAGCGGAAACGGACAATATGACCTTCGGCTTCGGGATCCTTTCGGCCATTTTTCTCCAGCCTCTTGTATAATTATTATCTTCAATGGCGTTCATCGGCGAACCGTGACCAACAAATACAACCGGCATCTTCATCATGGCTTCTCCCCTTCCTTCCCTGCATCTTCCTGATACTAAATTACCACATTTGTAATCGGTTTCAAAGTATTGCTCTGAAGAAGCGTTCACAATGCTTTATAACTCAATTTTATCCTTATACATCAAAAAACGTTTTCCCACGGAGGAGACAAACTCACCGCTTCGAATCAGCCCTTGCACCTCATCAGGCGTCGCCCACTTGGCATCGATAGCTTCCCCGGGCTGAAGCCGAATATTACTGATCGGAATATCTTTTTTCACTACATAAATATCTAAAAAATATTGGTCGCGGGCATAGGTGACAAGAAGCTTTAATTCCTCTTCATCGACCGGTATACCGGTTTCTTCGTGCAGCTCACGTTTGGCCGATGCTCTTGTTGTTTCGCCTGCCAAGGTTCCTCCGCCTACAAACTCCCACAGATTCCCGGCCTTTTTATCCGGGTGGCGTTTGGTAATCAGAAATTGGCCGGCGGAGTTCATCACCCAAATCTCACCGCAGATATAATACTCGCCGTCGGCTAAGCTCTCGCCTCGAACAATGGTTCTTCCAAGAGGCTGCCTGTTCGCATCGTATAGATCCCAAATTTCCAAAACACTCTTCCTCCGTCATATTCAAAGACTTCTCCGTTGCTTTCACTTGTCCTATTATATAAAAATTTCGGCAGATTTGTAAGAATGTTAATATTCTCTGTGATATAATTACCATGGTAATGGAATCTTCTTTTTTTAATTTCCGGAAATCCCGAAAATAAAATTAAGGGGGAAGTCAAAATGCAGCATGAAATTACAAAACAGACACCTTTGCTGGACGAACAAGGCAATGCAAGAGAAGCGGGGTATGCGAAAAAGCTTTTGCCCGTATATAACCGCAAAGATATCAAGGCAAACGGCTTGCGCATTAAGGAGTGGGATTATTATCTTGTGTGCAACGATCATTATGCAGTGGCCTTGACCGTCGCGGACAATTCATACATGGGCCTTGATTCCTTATCCTTTCTGAATTTTGACGAAGCCCGGGAAAAGACGAAAAGCGTCATCCAGGTTCTGACCCGAGGAAAAAAGAACCTACCTTCTACATCTATGGAAGGTGATGTGGAAGCCGAAAGCAAGAATTACAAAATCAAGTTCCGTCGGCAAAACGGCAAGCGTGTTTTGGAATTTCATATGGAACGATTTTTAAATGAAAAACCGATTTCAGGACAAATCCTTCTTACCGACGAACCCGAAGAAAGCATGGTTATCGTAACACCGTTCCATAAGAAAAAGCACTTCTACTATAACCAAAAGATCAACTGCATGCGCGCCGAAGGAACGGTAACCGTTGACGGGAAAGACTATGCATTTGACCCGGCCGAGTCCTTTGCCGTACTGGATTGGGGTCGAGGGGTATGGACATACAAAAACACTTGGTACTGGGGCAGCGCCTCGGGACAGGTTGACGGTGTTCCTTTCGGTTTTAACATCGGCTACGGATTCGGGGACACCTCCGCCGCTACGGAAAACATGCTGTTCTATAACGGAAAAGCTCATAAGCTGAATAACGTGTATTTTAATATCCCGAAGGACGATAAAGGAAAGGAAGATTACTTAAAGCCTTGGACATTTACAAGCGACGATGACCGTTTCGAAATGGATTTTCAACCGATCCTCGACCGTGCAGCTTGTATAGATGCTCTTGTTATTAAGTCGGACCAGCACCAAGTCTTCGGACGCTTCACCGGAAAAGCCGTACTTGACGACGGTAAAGTTATTTCGGTCAAGAACCTCATCGGCTTTGCCGAAAAGGTGTATAACAAGTGGTAGGATTGAGTAGAATTGATTTCGGATGATTATTCATAAAAACTATTGAATCATAAAAGCAATCGCGTTATAATTTGTACTGTAAAAATCAAACGGGCAATTAACTCAGCCGGTAGAGTGCTATCTTCACATGGTAGAAGTCGAGGGTTCGAGTCCCCCATTGCCCACCATTTTTATTCCTGCGAAAACCCTTGAAAATCAAGGGTTTATTTTTTTATTCAAACTCACGTCGAAGCTTGTTACGAATATTGATCACTTCTTCCTTCCGATTTGCATACTCTTCGGTACACTGAGAAAGAAGATATTCTTTCGCTTTCTCATAGGTATACTCTTTGTTTTCAATCACAATTACAAAAGATTTACTACCCGTTCTTTTTCCCGCATACACAAGTTCCTCTTTTGGAGACCACCAAAACTCGCTTATCTTGTCATATACATCTCCCGTCACTATATTTTCTTTTATCGATTCTTCGTTTAAATCGGTTGCTTTTCGCTTTGAATATACTGCAAATACGGTCCTGAAATCCTTTGATGCGGCAGCTGTAAATGCTATTCGCCCGTTTTTATGATTATAGATCGGATGCTCGTAAACCGGATCTCGTATAC
>JAAYHZ010000340.1 GCA_012744235.1 Clostridiaceae bacterium | reverse complement strand
GATGTATAGGATAGGTCAAGAGGAAATTGAAGCGGTAGCCCGCGTTATTCAATCAAAAAATCTTTTCAGAGTTAACGAAGCGGGAAAAGAGGCGGAGAATTTCGAAAAAGAATGGGCTGCGAAATGCGGCGTTAAATATAGTCTTTGCGTATCCGGGGGAACCGGAGCACTGGCTTGTGCCTTGGCCGGTTTGGGAATCGGCCCGGGGGACGAAGTAATCGTTCCGGGATATACCTTTATGGCAACGGCAACGGCGGTCCTTATGGTCGGAGCGATCCCCGTCATCGCGGAAGTAGACGAAACCTGTACGTTGGATCCGGAGGATTTCGAAAGAAAAATCACGAAGAACGTAAAAGCGGTTATACCGGTACATATGGTAGGCCTTCCTTGCAATATGGATCGTATCATGGAAATTGCCGATAAACACAACATCAAGGTGCTGGAGGATGCCTGCCAAGCGGTAGGAGGCTCCTACAAGGGAAGAAGGTTAGGAAGCATCGGTCATGCAGGGGCATTCAGCTTTAACTATTACAAAAATATCAGCTCCGGAGAAGGCGGCGGTGTAGTCACCGACGATCGTAGAGTTTACGAAAGAGCTTTATTGTATCACGATTCGGGAGCCACTTTCCGACCCTTTATATCGGAAATCAAGGAACCGCCCTTCATAGGAAGCCAATTCCGAGTCAGCGAAATTACGGGAGCCATATTAAGGGTTCAGCTTCAGCGATTGGACGATATCCTAACGGATTTAAGGACCTTGAAAAAATCGTTGATCGAAAAAGTACAAGGGCATAAGAATATAACCCTTACGCCTTCCAACGATCCTGAAGGAGACTGCGGCACCGTACTGGCATTTACCTTCCCGTCGGAAGAAATGGCAAGGTCTTTTGCAAAGAAAGTATCGGGTATGCTTCCTATCGACAGCCGAAAACATGTCTATTTCGATTGGGAGCCCATCTTAAACAAACGGGGAGGACACCATCCCGCCATGAATCCCTTTAACTTTGAAGAAAACAAAGCTTTGCGAATGAACTATACCAAGGATATGTGCCCGAAGACCATGGACATTTTAAGTCGAAACGTATTTATCCATACCAATATACATTGGACGCCCGAGGATTTGCAGCAAAAAGCAGACCAAATTATTGCCGCCGCAAAGGAATTGGGCTAAAGAGAGGGTGAGTCTTTTGTACTTTTTTGATTGTCACGTAAGCTACGGTATAACGGGGAACCGCACTCCCTTCTTGCCGGCAAAAGATATCCGAAAAGTGATCGAGGATATGGATCGTGCCAAGGTGTCGAAAGCCGTGGTTTACCGCAAGGAACAGCTTTACGGATTGGAGCCTTTAACGGGAAACCGTATCTTGGCCGAGGACATTGCTAAGTATGACAACCTTTACGGGTTGTGGTCCGTCATTCCTTCGGATACCGGCGAGATCGAGGATCCGGACCGCATCCTTCCTGCCATGAAGAAAAACAAGATTATCGGCTGGATCGCGGCGCCAACATGCCACCGTTTTTCGAAAAAGCCCTTTGTTTTGGAAGACTATTTTGAAAAAGCGTGCAGCTGCAATGTTCCCGTGTTTATCAATACCTCTTACGGATATTCTCTTGAGGACGTTGCAGAAATATTGGAGAATTTCCCCAAGCTTACCGTCGTATTGACCTATGACAATATCTGGCCTAACGACCGCTATTTGAGGCCTTTTGTACGAAAATATGAAAACGTCTATTTGGATTTGTCCCGTGTCATTACCGCCGGGGGATTGGAGGATTTCACCGGCCGGATGGGCTCTTCTCGTCTGCTATACGGAAGCGGTTATCCGGACGCATACTTCGGAGCCGGAATGCTGATGATACTTCAAAGCGATATCGGCGATGACGACAAAGAAAAAATCGCCTACGGGAACTTGGAGGGAATCATAGGAGGTATTCGATATGATCAATAAAGAATCGAATATGGCAATCGAATATGTGAAAGAAGGCGGGGTATCCAAATACAAGGTGTTGGATTTTCACGCCCATATGGGAAACCTGGTCAACGCGTATATGCCTTTCGGATCCCCGGAAAAAATGCTCTATTTAATGGATCGGTCCAACGTGCGATGCGCACTCTTTTCAAGCCACCACGATCTTACCGTAGGCAACAGGTTTATCTTGGACGAGATTGAAATATGCAAAAAGCATCCCGGACGATTCAAGCTCTATATGACCGTGTTTTCAAGGCATTGCGACTTTAAAGAGGATATCAAGATTTTTGAGAAGTATCGGGAGCATTTTGTCGGGTTTAAACTCCATCCATCCTATTCCGGTATCATGCCGGATCATTCTTTGAACCGTCCCTATTTGGAATATGCCGACGCTCACGGCCTTTTGGTTTTAGGGCATACATGGAGCGGGTTGGAGACGCCATATGAAAACGTATTGAAAAAATACAAAAATCTAAAACTGATCGGAGGACACTGTTTCTACGACAATTGGCGGTTTACGGCGAATCTTGCCTTGAATTATGAAAACTTTTATCCGGAATTGACGGCGGTTCTTTTCAAAAGAGGAGCTTTAGAGGAGATGGTCTCCATATGCGGTGCGAATAAAATCCTGTTCGGATGCGATATGCCATGGTTTTCCTATACCTACTACATAGGGGCTTTGTTGTCGGCGGAAATTACGGATCAGCAAAGGGAAGACATCTTGTGGAACAACGGCTATGTATTGCTAAAGGATCAAGTACGTGATTTGTAAATACCCGTACTTGTTGCAAGGGAAAAAATTATGGTACAATCGGGTATCCGGCAAAAGGCAGGTTATCCTGCCTTTGGTTTTTATCATACATGAAAAAGGTGAACACACATGAAAGTTGCCATTATCGGCGGCGGAAAATTAGGATATAAATTGGCGGAATCCTTATCCGGAAGAAGTATCGATTGCTTGGTCGTAGACAACGATGAAGATGTTATCGAAAAGCTTAACGAGCATTTGGATGTATTGACGTATAAGGCTAACGGGCTGGAAGTGGAATCGTTGAAAAATATTGACATAGCCTCTTTTGATTTTGTAGTTGTCTGTACCGGCAGCGACGAGATTAACGCCATCATATGTACATTAGCTAAAAGCTTAGGATGCAAGGCGACTATTGCCAGAATTCGTAATCCGGAATACCGAAAGCAATTGGATTCTTTTAAAAAGCATTTGGGAATGGATTATATCGTCAATCCGGATTTGGCGACAGCCAATGAAATCGTTCGCTTTATTTCCAAACGATACAACTTCTATTCCGGTGATTATGCGGAAGGAGAAGTTCAGCTGATTGATTTTCCGATTCTCATGGTAAAAGACTTCATCGGGAAAAGAATCATGGACTTAGAGCACTTGGAAGGCTTGCTTATTGCCGCCATCATGCGGAAGGGAAATACCATTATCCCCGACGGGAACACGCTGCTCGAAGAAGATGACGTTTTATACATCATCGGAAAAAGCGAATCCATCGATCGCTTCGTAGGCTATTACAAATTAAACGTCACGGACAAAATCGTAAAAAATGTGATGATTTTAGGAGGCGGCAATTTAAGCTACTATTTAGCCGTCAAATTATCGGCTTTGAATATGTCCGTGAAAATTATCGAACAGGACGAGCTGCGCTGCAAGTACTTAGCGGAAAAACTGGATAAGAACGTAATGATTATCAACGGGGACGGGACCGATATCACCTTGTTGGAAGACGAGGACATGGCATCTACCGATGCGTTTATTAGCGCTACCAACTTGGACGAGCAAAACCTGTTAATGGCGGTATTGGCAAAGCAAGAGGGAGTTAGCAAAATCATCGCCAAGTTTAGCCGACCCGGATACGACCGGTTGGTAGACAGGTTAGGTATTGACTTTGCCATCAATCCTGTGAATATAACGGCGGGGCACATATTGAAAATTATCCGTGGAGGTAAGATCGTTTCCGTATCCGTGCTTTTAGGAGGTCATGCGGAGGTTACGGAAGTGGCGGTAGACGAGCATATGCCCATTATCGGGAAAAAGCTGGCGGACTTAGGTTTGCCGAAAGGGATTATCATCGGCGCCGTGGTAAGAAACAAGGAGGTTTTGGTTCCGAACGGCCAAACCGTGATATACCCCGGAAACAAAATCATCGTCTTTTGCTTGACTTCGGAGTTGAACAAGCTGGATCTGTTTTTAAAGCCGGATAGGGGAGGAAAGCTTTTTGAATTACGCAATCGTAATAAAGGTTCTAGGTAAAATATTCAGCGTTCAAGCAGTGTTCATGATTCCTTCTTTAGTCGTGGCGACGGCATACAGAGAAGCAAAGGATGTCTATGCTTTTGCGGCGACCATGATGATTTTACTTGCCGTAAGCTTTATAACGACGTTCATCAAAGAAAAGGAAAAAAAAGTACACGTTAAGGAAGCCATGGCGATTGGGACCTTGGCGGGGATTTTCGTTTCCTTTTTCGGATCTTTGCCGTATATGTTCACCGGTACCATACCCTCTTTTACCGATGCCTATTTTGAATCCATGTCCGGCTTTACCACCACCGGTGCCACGGTATTGGATAACGTGGAAGAGTTTTCAAAAGGCATTTTATTTTGGCGAGCCTTTACCGGGTGGATCGGCGGTATGGGAATTCTGGTGTTTTCTTTGGCGCTTCTTCCCGCTCTCGGAATCGGTGGAATGAGAATATTTAAAGCGGAGGTCACCGGTCCCGTAACCGATAAAATCGTACCTCGCATCAAAGACACGGCAAAAACTCTATACGTGACGTACGTAGTTATTACCGCCGCCGCCTTTCTTCTGTTCAAAATCGGGGGGATGTCGTTTTACGATGCCTGTATTCACGCATTCGGTACGGTGGGAACCGGCGGATATTCGGCCAAGCAAATCGGCTTGCAAGCTTATGACAGCACGTTTCTTCATTTAACGGCATTGGTGTTTATGGTATTATCGGGCACCAATTACGCTTTGTTTTATGCTTTGTACAAAAGAAAATGGGCGGACATTCGAGGAAGCGGGGAGTTAAAGCTGTATTTCGGATTAATCTTAGGTGCATCCTTGCTTATTGCGGCGGATCTTTTTATTAACGGTACGCCCTTCGGACAATCATTGAAGGACGCCTTTTTCCAAGTGGGATCCGTTACCACTACCGTAGGATATGCCATCACGGATTATGACCTATGGCCTTCCTTTTCAAAAATCATTTTGCTTATGCTGATGTTTATAGGCGGCTGTGCAGGGTCCACTGCAGGCGGATTGAAGATAATTCGTCTGTTTGCCATGCTTAAACTGGTAAAGAGAGAAATACGGAAAACCTTTCATCCGAAAAGCGTCATATCGGTTAAGATCGGGGAAAGAGCTTTATCCGACGATACCTTGTTCGGCGTTGCCGGATTTGTATTTTTATACTTTTTAACCGTTGTCTTCGGTACCATGATTATAACCACCCAGGGAGTCGACTTGGTGACCGCTGCAAGCGCCGTATTGGCTTCCGTAAGCAATATCGGTATCGGATTCGGTGCCGTAGGACCGAATTCCTCTTTTGCTTTCTTCAACGACTTTAACACTTGGGTTTTATCTGTTTTAATGCTTTTGGGTAGGTTGGAGCTTTTTACGGTTATTGCCGCCGTGGCTCCGAAGCGCTGGGGCTACGAGTAAGAAAAGCCCTTGATTATTCCTATTTGCATCCGAAAAATCTACATTTAGGAGTCTGAAAATGAATCCTTTCTTTTATCTTGAACAATTGGAAGAGAAATTTTCCGTAACGAAACCCGAGCAAGAAATCGAAGATTTCCGTGAAACCGGGCTCACTAAATCCTTGTATTTGGATATCATCGAAAAAGTGATCGATATTTATACGACGGAATATTTATGGAAGATGGCAAAAGGAGAAATTGATTTTGTCATTTGCATCGGCTTACGGGCGGCGGGAGCCATCGCTAATTTATAATCCGAGGGGAGAAGACCCGATCTTTACGAGCTTTGGCTTTCTTTGATGTACAAAAGCTGCGAGCAGTTTTCCTTGGTATTCGGGCATGCGGAATACGATCTTGCCGTCAAGGAAGTGATGATTGCGTTAAAGCTAATGAAAGACAGGCTTCCGAAAGAGGATTTTAATTATCTTTACGACAGATTAAAGTCCATCGACCCTTACAAAACCTACGGCTGCATCATCGGAGAAAACAAAGATACCGGAAAGCTCTGCAATATGACGGTGTACAATTCGGCCGGAGAATATTTGCGAGAGACGGAAGGAATGGTCGATACCGCGAAGTATTTCGACGAGCATATGCCTTGGGCCGTAAGCCGTTTCGATGATTTCGGCATGTGGGTTCCTTTGGACAACTCCATGTTGTACGATTTGACTACCCGCTGCCAATTTTCGGTGATGCTTTACTTCGGATATGACGGAAAATATGCAGGGGCGATCGACCGGAACTTGGAAAAGGGCGGCATGATGACTTTGCTTATGCAGTCCGCCGCATTTCAAATACCTTACGGCGGCCGAAGCAACCAATATCTGTTTAACGAAGCCTTGGCGGCATCCTGCTGCGAGTACGAAGCTCGTCGCCACATGAAGGCCGGTCGAAAGGTATTGGCCGGGATGTTTAAACGGTGCGCTCGAAAAAGTGCCGAAACGGTGTATACGAGGCTTGTAGAGTCGGGGAACCATATCAAAAACTATTTTGATCCGACCATGGCCTTTGGTATCGACGGTTACGGAACATTCCACCGGTACTTGATCGCTACGGCCGTATTTATCGGATACGGTATCTTGTTTTCCGACGAGTCGATTAAAGAATATCCTTGCCCTTCCGAAATCGGAGGTTATGTTCTGCCGACATCGGACAAATTCCATAAAGTATTTGCTAATTGTGCGGGACAATCCCTTGAAATCGAAACGAAAGCGGACAGCCGTTACGATTCCACAGGCTTAGGACGCTACCATAAAGCGGGATTTCCTATTGACCTTGCCTTATCCTTGCCCATAACCTCGGAGCCGAAATATCGGCTTCCGGAGGATATACCGAGAAAGAACGCCTCCATTTGTACTGGAATCGAGTATGGAAACGGCGATGTGCTTTGGCTGTGCGATCAAAAGGACAAGCTCGATGCGCAATTGAACGTAATTCAAGAAACGAACAGGGAAGTTTCTTTTTCCGTCGAATACCGATCAAAGGATGAAACAACGCCTTTTCATGTAACCGAAACCTATACGTTAAATGATGAAGGATTGCAAATTGAATCGGCGGTTTTATCGGAAGACGCCGATTCCGTCTTGTTTTCCATCCCGTTGTTTGAAAGCAACGGAAGGGATGTTTCCGCAATCGATAGAACCGAATGCGAAAAAGAATCGACGGTTATCGTGTCCGTTAAGCCTTATCGATACATTTTGCGGGGTGAAGGACCGGTTTCAATCGACAAGAAGCCTAGTGCCAACCGCAACGCCATTTACCGAAGAGCCGTATATAAAAGCTCGGGAAAACGGATGCGGATTCACCTGAGCCTTGAAAAAGAGTAATTCTAAATTATCGCAGTTTTCGGTAATAAGGCTCGAAGAAAACCGGTTCGCGACTTTTTTTAAAAGAATAAAGCGTTATATCGACCGCAATTCGGTTGTTCGTACCGGTGACAATTTTTAACGAATGAGGCCGTAAGGAGATTTTCTTCGATAAGGATAGTGTAATTACCTTCTTTTATCACACTATCTTTTTAATCCAATGTTGAGTATGTAATGTTTTTAACGGAATTTACGGGGGTTTTATGATTTAAAAATTCAACGATCAAAGAGACCGGTTCTTTCAACATCGATTCGGGATGTTCGTGCATTGGGGGATTTATGCCATACCGGCATGGCATGAACAGATTTTATGGCGAAGGAATATGTCTCCCTTTGACTACAAGCATTACGCAAAGCAATTCAATCCTGTAAAGTTCAATCCCCATGAGTGGATTGATTTGATGCAGGAAGCGGGGATGGAATACATTTGCTTCACTACAAAGCACCACGACGGATTCTGCATGTGGGATACGAAGCAAACGGAATACAACATCATGAATTCCGCATACGGAAAAGACATTCTAAAATTACTTACGGATGCCTGCCACGAAAGAGGTATCAAAGTCGGTCTTTACTATTCCTGCGTGGATTGGGATCATCCGTATTACCCCAATTTGGGAAGAAGCCATGAGCTTTCCCGGCCGAAGCCCGGAGACGATCCGGATATTAATCGCTACTACAATGAATATGTGGTCAAACAAATCGAAGAGCTCTGCACGAACTACGGCCCCATATCCTATTTCTTTTGGGATTTGAATATCGCCGAGTACAAGGACCCTTCCGTCAACGACCTGATTCGCAAATTGCAGCCGGGCATCATGATTAACGACCGAGGGCCGGGTGAGGGAGATTACAAGACACCGGAGCGGAGCGTTCCTCCGGGTCGACGTTTTGAGCTTCCAACGGAAGCATGCCAGTCGGTGGGGAAGCACAGTTGGGGCTACAAGCAAGACGAGGATTACTATTCCGTTGCCTATTTGATCAACAGCATCGATAAAATCATGGCCATGGGAGGAAATTACCTTCTGAACGTAGGACCGGATGCATCCGGTGTTATACCGGAAGAGGCCCAAAGGATTGTCCGAAGCATCGGCAGATGGTATAAAAAAGTGAGGGAAGCCTTTGACGATGCGGTTCCCGCTTCCGACATGATAACGGACAACAATGTAATGCTGACAAGAAAAAATCATACTTTGTACGCTCATGTCAACATTCCCGTTATCAGCAGCAGCATCGTGCTGACGCCGATTGATGTTCTTCCGAACAAAGCGGTTTTACTGAATACCGGACAGGAATTGGAAACCCGTGTGGATATTACGCCCAATTTATACAAGGAAAAACCCATATTAAGAATCCGCGGAATTCCCGCCGATGATCTTACGGGGGAAGTTCCGGTTATCAAGCTGGAATTTGACGAAGCCATTGAAAAATATGTACCGCCTGAAAAAGATGCATAATAAAAAGAGTTACATATCGAGTTCATTGTATCTTTCGAGTACTTGACGGTCGTTTACCTCTATACCGTTTCGACCTGTTACCGATTTTGAATCCTCGTCCATCTTCGTAACCGCCGGCTTATAAAAAGACTTCCGAAGAAATAGACTATCGGTCTTCATTATGCGGACTTGGTTTTATTTTACGGCAATGAAATTACATGAGATGTTTATATAGCCGTAACGATGTTAAACAAGAGTTTTAGATGTCAGAGGTATACGGTATACGGGTACACGGTTTCAAAAGGTTTACAAGGAAAAATTTGTTGACATAAGGTATAGAATTTAGTATACTTGCTTAAGATTTATTTTGAACAGGATAATTCGGCGACGGAGAAAGTAGCTTTTGTCGGTTATTCAGAGAGACGGCGATAGGTGCAAGCCGATAAATCGCAAAAGTCGAAAGCCACTCCCGAGAACCCGGCTAATACCGGGCCGTTTAAGGATACGGATATCAATCCTTACGGAGTGAACCGAATTGATTCGGTTAACAAGGGTGGTACCGCGGAAATGATAAGCTTTCGTCCCTTTTTTGGGATGAAAGCTTTTTAAGTTATAAATAATATAACGGGAGGAAGACAAATGCTGGATATAAATTTAATACGTAAAGACCCTGAAAAGGTAAGACAGGCGCTATTAAAACGAATGGACGAAATCAG
Source organism: Clostridiaceae bacterium (assembly GCA_012744235.1). Classification (GTDB taxonomy): domain Bacteria; phylum Bacillota; class Clostridia; order JAAYHZ01; family JAAYHZ01; genus JAAYHZ01. The sequence goes on along the minus strand of JAAYHZ010000340.1, from coordinate 1,351 downwards.
CTTTGACGAGCTATTAGCATGGGATGCGGAGTATCGTGCTACGCTTACGGAATCCGAATCCTTGAAGGCGCAAAGAAATGCCGTATCGGCTATGATACCGAGAATGAAAAAGCAGGGTGAAGACGTAACGGCGAAGCTGGAAGAAATGAAAGTGATCGCGGACCGCATCAAGGATTTGGATGCGAAGGCCGACGAATTAAGCGCAAAAATCAAAGAGTTTATGGATGCGCTGCCGAACATGCCTGCGGAGGATGTGGTTGCCGGAGGGAAAGAAAACAACCGAGTTGTTCGAGTTTGGGGCGAAGTACCGCAATTTGATTTTACTCCGAAGGATCATATCGAGTTGGCGGAATCCTTAGGATTGGTGGATTACCAACGAGGAGCCAAAATCGGCGGAAGCGGTTTTTGGATATACAAAGGAAACGGTGCTTTGCTGGAATGGGCCTTGATTAATTTCTTTATTCAAGAGCATATTAAGGACGGTTACGAGTTTATCTTACCGCCCCATATCCTAAACGAAGAATGCGGTTATACGGCAGGGCAATTTCCGAAGTTTAAGGACGATGTTTTCACGCTGAACAACCCGGACGGAAGAGTACAGTTCTTGCTTCCGACGGCGGAAACCGCACTGATCAGCTATCATCGAAACGAGGTGCTGAAGGAAGAAGAGCTTCCGAAAAAATATTTTGCCTATACGCCTTGCTACAGAAAGGAAGCCGGAAGCTATCGAGCAGAAGAACGAGGAATGATTCGTGGACACCAATTCAACAAGGTGGAAATGTTCCAATACACCAAACCGGAAGATTCCGAAAAAGCTCTTGAAGAACTGATCGGAAAAGCGGAAGCTTTGGTACAAAAATTAGGGCTTCACTACCGAGTCAGCAAGTTGGCGGCGAAAGACTGCAGCGCTTCTATGGGCAAAACCTACGATATCGAAGTATGGATTCCGAGTATGAACCAATACAAGGAAGTTTCCTCCGCATCCAACGCATACGATTACCAAGCTCGCAGAGGAAATATGAGGTTTAAGAGAACGGAAACCAAGAAGAACGAATATTTGCATACGCTGAACGCTTCCGGATTGGCAACCTCAAGATTGCTGCCGGCCATATTGGAACAGCATCAGCAAAAAGACGGTTCGGTTATTGTCCCCGAAGTTTTGCGGGCTATCGTAGGAACCGACATACTAAGATAACCTAGAGGAGAAATGCTTATGAAATGGACGGGAATAAATGAATTAAGAGAGAAATATTTATCGTTTTTTGAAACGAAAGGGCACCTTCGTATGCCGAGCTTTTCACTGGTGCCTGAAAACGATCCCAGCATTTTGTTGATTAATGCGGGTATGACT
>JAAYHZ010000339.1 GCA_012744235.1 Clostridiaceae bacterium | reverse complement strand
TTCCTATATTAACACGACCGGGTCCGCCGTACATGGCAAATTCGCTGTCTTTCGCAATTTTCCCGCAGAATTCGCACTTAATCCATCGATTCCCTTCGGAATCGATGACCGGTGTTTTCTGCTGTGTGATTGTCGATTCAATGCTTCGTTTGAATTCTTCATCTCGCTTTTTAATTTTCGCTTGACTTTGTTCTTCTTCGAGTCTTTGCTTCTCCTCAAGAGCGGCTTTCCGTTTGGCGGCTTCTTCGGCTTGGCGTGCAAGCTCCGCTTCTTTCTGCTCTTTAAGCTTTTTCATGTGTTCGGCGCGTCGTTTTTCTTCTTCCATACGACATTTTTTCTCGACCTCAAGATCCCGGTTGAATTCTTTTTCTTTTTTATCCTTGATTTCATCAAGAGTTTTGCCGTCGAATACGACTTTGCCGTCATCATTAATGGAAAAATCCCTTAACGGACCGTATGCAAAAGAGACTTCCTGCCATAATCCGTCGATATCCTTCGCATAGAATACCGCTTTCATGACAGCCGTCTCATAAACGGCCTCCGTAACGGTTAACAGCAGACAAAAACCCTGTATATCTTGGATTTTCATCAGCCCTTCCGGATACTGTCCGTTGCTGCCCCCGTTCATGATATCGACGATGTATAGAATACGAATGCCTTGGCTGTTGCTTTCCAATAGCTTTATTTTTTCATCGGCAATGTTTACGCGTTCATGGCTGTAAACCAAAGCGATCTTCTTTTCTCGGGAAAGAAACGTGAACTCGTATTTTCGATTGATATCGTCCACATCTTGAATCGGAACACGGGACTCGAGATCGGTTGCCTTCAGCTTATCGTCCAACCAACACTTTAAAACGATTTTGGAGTCGATGGATGTTTTTCCTTCGATGATCACTTTGCAATCTTGATTAAAGGCACCGTCCTTTAATCGGAAATGCTGTTCACGAAGATTTTTATCTCCTGCCACCAATATCAAATTGGATCCGCAGCCGCAGGGACAAAACAGTTCATTGTTTCGACTCTTTTCTCGAAGCTCTTTTAATTTCTCGGGAATATTAATTTGCTTGTTATCGATAACGGTATAGATGGTCTCGATTCCGATATATTTTCCGTTACAAAGAGCAACCGTTCTCAATGCCATACGGCAATCACCGCTTTCATCGCATGCTTTGACAGGATGTGTATAAGATACCTGTTATTATTAATTATATGAGTATCAAAATCCAATCGCAAGCAAAACTCCTGAATGCACGTAAGTGCTTTTTTTATTCTTTTTTCTTTTCATTCCGGTTTTATTGACACCTGAAAAAGTTTTGTGATATGATTAGACCGACCGGTTTAGACCGGATGGTCTAATTCGGAATGATATTTTTCATAGGAGGTCAAAGGTATGGAATGGTGGGCATGGGTTTTAATCGGAATCGGTGTGGCGGTTATCGGGGCTCTTAAGCTTACGTTGTTTAACAAAATAATGAAGAACCAAAAGTCAAAAAGAAAGTTTGAGGATGAAGACTAAAACATTCTGTTATGGTTCGATTGGCTTGATGAAGAAAGGTGGTTTGATTGATGAAAAATTTTGATTACCGCTTACTCCTTGGGGAGAATAATCCGTTGCTGCGTTTTCCGAAGCTTCAGGAAGCGGCGATTAACGAATTCTCATTGAATAAGTTCGAAGATGCGTCGTTGAATGATATTCTAAAAAACGCCGATATGAGCAAGGGCAGCTTGTATCATCACTTTGGCGACAAGTTCGGCCTTTATTTGGCCGTGATGGATATCATCGTAAGAAAGAAGCTTTCCTACTTTTATCCCGTTTTACGGGAAAAAACGAACGACAGCAATGATTTTTTCGGCTCCCTCAAGGACATCATGAAAGGAACCATGGATTTTATGCTGGAAGACAAACGGCTGCAGAGGCTTTTTGACCGAGTCATGGAAGAAAGCGTTGATTTTCGAAACCGATTGTATGAATTTTTTCCTTACGATTATTCTCGGCATTTCAGCGAAATTATTATCCTGGCAGTC
>JAAYHZ010000338.1 GCA_012744235.1 Clostridiaceae bacterium | reverse complement strand
TTAACAATTTTATAAAATACTTCTTTTACATAGTCTTCAGGCATTAAAAATTCGGATGCAAATACATAAGCACAATCTTCTTCCTCTTTATACTTTTCAGTATTTATCAATATTTTTTCTTTTTTTAAAATATCAGCATTATAAATCAAATGATATAATTCATGGGCACCGGTAAAGCGCTCATGGCCTAATGTAAAATTACTATTTAAAAAAACAATAAACTGATCTTCAAAATAGGTGCTAAACCCCGATAACCCTTCTATATCTAATGGTTTTCTTATTAAAAACGAGACTTCCGATAGAATGTCAAATATATCGGAAAGACCTTTTCTGGAAAACTTCATCCTTTCATTTTCCGCTAATTCTTTTATTTGTAATCTGAAAGATTCTTTGGGAATTTTTAGTTCGATATATTGCAATATTTCTAACACTCCTTCCACATAGGATTTCTCTTTTGAGGTTTAAATTCTCCATAGTATATTTTCTTTTGATAAATAATAATTTTCGCCATCTCCTGAAGTTCTTCTAATGCTTCTAACTCTTTTTCCGATAAGTTTCTCTTTCTAAAAAGAGTAACTAAATCATCTTCTTCATATTCTTCAAAAAGCGAGTTAATATCAATATTTAGAACCTTGCATAATGCATTCAACTCCACAGCCGACACGGTTCTGTTACCGTTTTCAATTTTACTTAATGTTTCTCTGCTCATATTAATACCTTGTTCCGTAATCTTTTCGACAACTTCCGACTGACTTAAATTCAATTCTTCTCTGAAGGATTTAATTTTCAGTCCAAGAGAAATATTTTTATTCATTATATCTCCTCCTTTCTTGTAACATTATATTACATTTTCTAAGGAATCGTGTCAATATTTTAACCGATCTTGTAACAATTTATACCAGTTTTAATGATCTTCAATATGGCTTTTATACTTTATCATTCATCTTACTAAACAACAGAAACCATCTACCGGCTTTGTACAAGCTTTACGCATCGCTATAAAATTTCCGATAAAAAACTTCGCAATACTTGTCTTAGTTCTTTATCATGGGTTAACCAAATATAATGTGCGGCATCCTCGATCATCACAAAACGAGCATAAGGCATCAAATTGGCAAGCTGTTCCGCCGGCCGGCTCGGCCTTATATCCTTCGATCCGTAAACAAAAAGAACGGGAACGGTTAAATCCGCGATTCTTTTTAAAAGCATGGGATGCCGTATGTACTTTTGCCAGGACTTGTTGCCTAATTTATTCACCGTTTCGTTTCCCGGATACCTCATCGTTGGCATTTGCTCGCCGATCTCGTTTTTGTTTTTATGGTATTCCTCCGACCATTCCCGATTTCTTTGGACTCCGTTTCCACTGATATACAACAAAGCTTTTGTTTTTAGGGGATATTGAAGAGCATACGCAAGTGCAAGATTGGCACCCTAAGAATGGCCTCCTACAATCCATTGATCGATTCCATAGAACCTCCTTATGTATTCCAAATCCGAATCGCAGGTTTCGACGTCGCAGCTGTAATCGATTGTCGAGCGCCCGCAGCCCCTTTGCTCAAACCGTATAACCGCCGCCATATCGTCCGTCATTTCCGCTACCGGGCTTAAATAATCCGCCATCCCGGGACCTCCGTTGCACAGCATGATAAAGTTGTCTTTACAATGCCCGGTTATTTCGGTCCAAAGCTTTATACCGCCAATGTCCACGTAATTCTCCATTTAAAAATACCTCCGCTTTAAAGCCTTTATTCCGAAATCTACCGGTCCACGACCTCTTGTCGTCTCATCGATTCAAAAAACTCTTTGAGATTATCGGGAAGCTCATATTTTTCTTCGTTTTGACGGGTATCCTCGAGCCTTTCGTTTCCGTATATCTCTTTTAATACGGCATCGATTATCATGGCTTTAGGAGGAACGTTGTACTCTTTGCCCTTGTATACCCATACCCTGCAGTCCGTTTCACTACCACACAAATCACCGCAGGATTCACAAAGAGACTCTTTGATTTCAGGTTGTATGTCCTTCCCGTTAATGCGGATTGTAGGCGAGCTTTTAAAACGGTATCGTATAGCCGTTTCTTCGTTATCAATATGAATTTTATTCACTAAAACTTCCGTTCCCGTCGGCTCAAGTACCTTGGCTATGTCGGAAACCGCCTCTTCAAGAACATCCTCCGTACCGCAGCATCTTGTACAAGCATTCAGATCCAAATACAAAAAATCAACGACGACTCTCTTTTTTTCCGTTAAGTCCATTTGACAATCACACCCACAGTTCGTACTGCAGCAATTGCTTTTTTGAGGTTCGCAGCATTTCATGATAAAACCTCCGAGAATGAATAAGCTTTCGACTTGGTTATTCTTCACTATTCGTATCGTATCCTTCACGACCTGTTTTATTCCGCTTTTTTCCCATCCGAAACCGCTTCCGTACTCGAATTTAACTATATAATACTTTTTATGCCGTTTTGAAAAGGCATTTTGTTCTACCTTGCTCAAAATTCATTGACATAACTTGACTTTACTGCGTTTAAGAAGTCTTCGGGGGCTTTTTCAAATCGCAACTTTTGGTAAGCCTCTTGATACATAAAATGCTTCAAGTAGGGCAGGCATTCATCCAAATCGTTTTTTCGGTATCCGATAACAGGGTCCGTTAAAAAAGCAAATCCGAAATCGCAGTAGAGCTTAACGGCCCGAAAGCTAGCCGGCTGCGTATGAAGATAAACCGGATATTCGTCTTCCGGAATGTTTCTCATTACAGCGGAAAGAAGAGCTCTGCCGATGCCTTGTCCTTCGTATTCTTTTAAAACCTTCAACCAATGAATCGTCGTGATTTTATCGTATGCTTTCCATGCAAAGCACGTTCCTACGGGAGTATCGTTTTTGTCGCAAGCAAACAGGCACTTCTTGAAAAACAAATCCTTTTTGGTGCCGTAAACCTTGTTAAAAAACTCGGTCATATAGCCCGCATATTCTTCCGCCGTCTTCTCGTCATCAAAGGGCATTCTTTTCCATAGATCCCATTCGTCCCTTCTGCAAAGCCTCAAACGGTACCCCTTTGGAAGCTCGGAAAGTGCGTTTTTATTTAAGCTTCTACACATCATAAACAGATTCTTGTCGGGAATGTCTATTTCCGAAATCATTCTCGTTTTTTCCTTCATCATTTTTCTTTTATCGGTTTCGAATCTATCGATAAAAAGGGTGCCCATTCTAAACCTAGCTTGTCGGTGTTTTCTTGCCAATAAAGAAGTCGGCGATGGTAATATTCGATTTTTTCTTTCACCGGTTTATGAAAGTTATCTTTTCCGTATCTTAAGACCAAAGCCGTCAATTCATACAGAGGAAGACCTGCGGCATGCCTTCCGGTATGCACCGTCGCTCCGGCATGGCCGATTGCATGACACAAGGCACCGTATTCCTTATCCGTAATTTCCTTTGCCACGGCATGACAATCCAAAATCGCTCGTTGTGCCACAGGCATTTTGATCTTCCCTCTTGCCCATGCCTCGCAAAGCTCCAAGCAAATGCTCGGCCTACGTTCTTTCGGATACTTTTCTTCAAAACGTGCCAAAGGCAATCCGGCACAATCCGAGGCCCACATTACAAGGGTTCGCCGGTTTTGTCGCTGCATTAAGCGAATCAAATCCTGCAAGCATTCGCTGTCATGAGAAAACAAAATCCGGTTTCCTTTTTTTAATTTTATCTCTACGTCCGAGAACATCATGCCGTATCGACCGCTTTCCGCCTTTTTATGTCGTCCTACTTTTTTACCGCCCTTGTTGCATAGAAGGTAGGGATATTATACTCATGAAGCCTGCCTTTGCCGTTGGTGTCATGATATATGTCCGTAAGGACAAAGCCTGCCCGTAATTGTCCTCCGATTTGCTCTTCGACGGTATGCGAAAACTGTATTCCCCAATTTTTTCTACCGATTCTTTATACAGCTCTTCGTCCTTTAAAGGGTTATAGGGGAGCCTTCGTACAACCGTTTTCTCCTCCTCGTCAAAAGCATAATTGATGCCGTTATCCAAGCCCGCCATAAGAATACCGCCTTTTTTCAATACCCGATAGCATTCTTTCCAAACGGGATAAACGTCTTCGATATAGCAGTTGGAGACGGGGTGGAATACAAGGTCGAAGGATTCGTCATCAAAGGGAAAGGGCTTGGTCATATCGCCTTGTACCAAGGTAATCCGGTAGCCTTCTCTTTCGGCAACCTCTTTTTCCTTCAAAAGCTGTTTTTACGAAATATCCATGACCGTGCAAACAGCTCCTAAGGCGGCGAATACGGGCATTTGCTGACCGCCTCCGGATGCCAATCCCAACACCTTCGCACCCTTCAACTCACAAAACCACGCCTTCGTCACCGGCCTTGTCGGTGTTAACAACACGTACCAATCGTTATTCTTTGCTTTTTCAAAAATTTCACGGCTTACGGGCTTCCCCCATTCCCATCCCTATTCGACCCAATGGTCCACAACCTTCGTATTGATTTGTGTATAATCGTTCATAGGAACCTCTTTAAAAGTTTCTATTTCTTTTTGCAAATTTCTTTTTCATAGAACCAAATAACGCTCGATCTTTTGGGAATGGATACGGCAAAGCCTTTTTTAAGCTCGCTTCCTTCCATCGTCATGGATTCCCCGGTCTCACGATTTTCAAAACGGTAAACGGCCGACTCATCCGCAAAAGGATAAACGGTAATGCCGTTTTCTTCCGTGTGTATGTTCCTTAGAATTTGAATGAAGCCTCTATTGCCCTCCGGATCGTCAAATTGCATCGCGTAATAATCCTTCGAGCTTTTTCTGCATTCGGTAAGAGGGTAATAATCCCCCTTTAACATGATTTCCGCCGCGGCACGCCAAATCGGCTCGAATTTTTTCGCCAATTCAAATTGTTCTTCGCTGGCGTTGTATACGATCGTGTAGGTTATGGCCGGTGCCAACGCACTATGATACGCAAATTCGTCGACCGGCTGTTTTCTATGGGGTATATACTCTCCGTTTTCATTATCCCAATTTTCCGTATGGGAGCGAAAATAGGGGATCCATTCAAACATCAAGCGGTATTGCTTCTGCTTTATCGGATGATTTCCGTAGCCTACGTCCGTATAATGCAGCGGAACGGCACGTCGCATGGTTTCAAGGTCGTTTCTTCTTCCTCCGCTTGCGCAAGAGTCAATCCAAAGCCCCGGGTTTCTTAAGATAAGCTCGTCCCAATATTTCAGATAACCTTGAACGTGTAAATTTTCGATGGCACCGACTCGGTCTTCCCCTTCGTTTTGAATCCAGAAGGGTAAAGGTGAAAAATTAAAGTCCTGTCTGTATATATGCACCTTGTATTCTTTGATTAACCGGTCCGTATGGTTGATAAGCCAATCCAAGGCACAGGGGTTGCTTAAATCCAAAAGCTTGTTCGGATTGTCCGGCGCATCCAGCAGCCATTCCGGATGCTCGTTATATAGCCACGTATTCGGTCTTACACGCTCCGGCTCAAACCATAAAAGAAGCCGAATTCCATTTTCCTCGCATTTTTTGCCTACAGGTCCAAGACCGTTCGGAAGGCGTACCGGGTCATGGGTCCACGTACCGGTTTGGGGCCAATCGTAGTTGCATGGATACCAGCCCGCGTCAATCCACCAAATATCCGGCTTTAATCCCTTGGAAAGGTAGGCATCGATACCCATGATCTGATTTTCTTCCGTAATACCCGTAAATTCCGGCTTTCCGTCGATCATAAACGTATGAAGGCATAGCATGGGAGGAATCGAATTGCCGTTTTCCTTCGGCAGGATATGCTTAAAATAGCTGCGGCGCCACAGGTTTCTGCCCCGGTCCTCGTCGCCTGTGTATCCCATAAGCCGGATACAAGGGGTTCGGACGGTTTCACCGGGCTTAAGATACATATTCGTCCTTTGCTGACCGGCCGTAAAAACGACGCCGTTTTCGGAAGGCGTAAAAGATACCTCCCATTGCGCCGGCCAACCGACGGCAATGTTGATACCGTATTCGTCAAAGATAAGGCGCATATACGGGAAAGCGCCGTTACAGGGAGTACCGTCCTTCGGGGACAACGTCATTTTTTCCTTAACCTGTTCTCTAAAGAATTCGTATCCGTCTTCACGGGTCGTATCCCCGTTGCCGTAAACCAATACGGGATGTTTTCCGCACAATTCGTTATCCATGATTTTAATTCGAGATAAAATCGGCGTATTCTTTTCCGAATTGTTGGTTATATATGCCGTCCACTCGGTAACGGGAAAATCCCGATATTCGATATATTCCGCTCTTAACGCCAAGCCTTCCGCATTTTCGCCCGTTATGATCGTTTGGACCATGTTGCTGTCCAAAAGCCTTCTGTGTACCTTCGGGTGAAAGTCGGCCGGTATACCTCGGATGACTCTGTCCCCGTAACGAATCGTCAAGGGAATCTTCTCGGGAACGGTATACGGTATTAGCTTTGAAACGAGTGCCATATCCTCTTTTGTGACCTTGTTTCTGTCCTCCATAGCAATTCCTCCCAAAAGGAAATTCTATTCCGTAAGTAATATTACCATTGATATGTAGGATCCGAAAACATGCAAAACGGATGCCCGGAAGGGTCGAAAAAAACCCTTACTCCGTCAAAAAATTGAGTCGGTGCAAGGATTGCACCGCATGCCAAAGCATGTTTTGTTGCCGCTTCCAAATCCTCGACAAGAAAATCAAGATGAATCATTTTTTGTTGATATCCCGGATTTTCGGGCCATTTCGGAGGAATATACATAGGCTCCGACTGAAACGAAAGTCCGGTTCCTCCCGAAGGGTCTCTCATTAATACCCAATCCTGCTCAATAATTGTTTTCTCCCATCCTAAAAGCTTCGAATAAAAATCGGATAATTCTTGCGCATCCCTGCAATCCAATACGACGGTTCTCAATTTGATTCTGACGGTACTTTTCATTTATCCGTTCCTCCGTAAGAACAATGCTTTCTGCAATAAGTCTACCGGTAACTTGTATAAAAAAGCAAATCCCGCAGCAAATGAAGTTTTTTACTGTCGGCTGCGGGATCGAGAACGAATTTTTAATTTATTCATCTTGATTTAGATACTTGCGAATGATCATACCGTGAGATTTCAGCATACCAAACCTTTCATAGAATCTCTGCATATCCGTATCGCACATCAAATCAATTCATGTTATATCCTCAAGCCGTTTCAGCATCGTTTTAACAAGATTGCTTCCGATTCCCCGGTGCCGGTATTCGGGAAGTACTTCGAGCATGGGGATAAAGGCGAAATGAACCCGATCGCTTATGGCGTTTATGAATCCTACAACCTTTGATTTTTCCGTATCATATGCCAACACAATAAATTCACTGTTTTTCAGTATGGCGTAATGTTGTTCCGAATCAAGGGGCTTTACCCAACCGTCAAAAAAACCCTGTAAATCATCCGAGCTTATACCGTCAAGCGTCGTTCTGTACTCGATCATAAAAGCGTTTCCTCCTCTTTGGCAACGATTCTAAAAAACTATAGCTTTAATATATCATACCGATAAGTTGCGTACGATACGGAATATAAAAACCATAGTTTTAAAGGTATTTGATATACCCTTTCTCTATGGTTATCTTCATCATATATATATTGTGCACCCAAAACAAACCCCTTC
>JAAYHZ010000337.1 GCA_012744235.1 Clostridiaceae bacterium | reverse complement strand
ATACACTGGCTTTATAGCTGAACTTGCTTAAGAAATTGAACTCTTGTTGAACCGCCGTATACCGAACGGTACGTACGGTGGTGTGGGAGGACGGCTACTCAATTAATGAGTAGTCTCCTACCCGATTTTCAAAATATCGAAAACCGCTTACGGGGAGCCTTCGTTGCAATGGAATCCGGTATGTGGTATCATTTACTTGTTTCTACCGGGTACGTATTTTATCCCAATTGTATGCAAAGGTCTTTGATACCTTTTGAAAATAAAGTTGGAGGATCCGCCATATGAATGCTAAGGAAATGCTATTTAACGCCATGGTTGGAATTTATGAGGACGTCACAAAAATGGTGACGGAAACCGGCGAGACGATTGTTCCCGGAAGCGGCCATATTCTCTACAGCCAATACACCGGCCTGTATTTTGCCGAGTTGTTCACCAACAATCGGTTCCCGAATCCCTACTATATGGACCCTAAGGTCTTGGAACAAGCCATCAAGTGCTGGGAGTACTTTTACACCTTAACGGATTCCGACGGAAAAACCCGATTGGTTACTTATGACAACTACTGGGGATTGTGTGTAGACGAATGGGGCGTATTCCATTGGATGAACACTTTGGAGCTTTTGAAAGATTATTTAGATCCAAAGATTATCGACAAATGGAACGATCGTATCGACACCATTATGCTAAAGAATGTGGTACCCGGCGTAAAAAGGCAGCTTTACAGCAACAGGTTCCGCTACGACGTGGCACAGCATGAGGTATCCAATCATTTCTGCTGGCACGTGACGGCGGCTTACCGATACGGGCAGCTGCGACAGGACCGCTCGATAATGGATATCGCCGATGAGGTGATGAACTTGATTGCCGATGGACAAACGATTTCCGGTACCTGGTACGAAGGAAAAACCTTGGTATCCAAATATGCCACGGTCACCATCGGAGCATTGTCCAAATACTATTTCCTATCCGGCAATAAAAAAATTCTTCATGCCCTGCAAAAGTCTCTTTCCTATATATCCAAATTATTGTACCCCGATTTTTCCGTTTCCGCCGCTATTGACACGAGAAATCGGTATTCGAAAGCCTTCGCACCCATGCATTTCCCTGCCGCTTATTCTCTTTTCGAAGAAGGAAATCAAGTAGTTTCCGCTTTTGTTAAAGCCGTATGCGATGCCTTGAGCAGAAAGCCTTTTAAAGGAAGCACCCAAGGCTTGGCCATGCTTGTGGAGAATTACCGCCACATCCAAGACGATTTTCAAGTTCTGCCGATGGAAAAGTTCACACTATACAAGGATACGGTACGTATGCCGGAAGAGAAGGTTTTGATTTTAAAGAAGGGGGATTGGGTGGTGGACATGTGCTGCCAGCCCGTTCGCGTGTTCGGCAGCCGTTGGATTTTAGAACGACAGAACCTCTTTGCCGTATACCGGGACCAAAGCGGCCTTGTGATCGGCGGAGGCCACTCCATAGCCCAGCCCGAGCTGTCCTGCTTTAATGTCATTTCCGCCGGCAAGCTGTACTATACCCACGAAGAAGGCAACTTAACCGATGCCAACGACGGGATGGATTTGGTATACGGAAATCGAAAATGCAAGATCCGTTTTTGCTTTGAAGAGGACGCATTAAAAATCCGGTATTCCGTGGAAGGACTGTCCGAAACGGAAAGAGCGTACGTTCATATACCTTTCTTTGTCGCCTTGGATGAAAAGATCGGCTGCTGCGGAAAGGAAATCACCTTGTCGAAGGAGCCTTTTGCCTGCGGAATCCCCGAGGGAGGATCTTTGATGATCAAGGGAAGAACCGTAACCTTGTCGGAGGAAGGGCTGCTCAGGTACCCGATTCTTCCGTACAACTCCTATATCGTAAATCATGAAAAATCCTTTAACGAAATTTTTGCCATCATTACCGTCGAGTTTGAGCATAACAAACACGAGCTTACGGTAACCGTGAAATAGGTATCGTATTAAATAAAAGGAGGTATGGACATGGGAATAGGTCGGACTGTCATGGACATAACGCCCTCTGCGACCAATCGGAGAAACAGTGAGGGAGCCTTTTTAACGTTGGAGGACGGCAGGATTGTTTTTGTGTATTCCAAGTTTATCGGTGAAACCGGTGCCGACGATGCCAAAGCCTATATTGCAAAAAGAGAGTCTTGCGACGGAGGTTTCACATGGAGCGACGATGTGATTTTGTTTTCTCCCGATGACTTTAACGCATTGAATATTATGAGCGTATCTTTGGTTCGGTTACCGGGAGGGGACGTAGGATTGTTTTTCCTTATTCGATACGGATGGCATGATACCCGCCCCTATTTGTTTCGATCGAAGGATGAATGCTAAACGTGGGAACGCCCCGTATGCTGCGCATACGGACCCGGGTATTATGTTTTGAACAACGATCGGGTAGTTGTACTGAAAAACGGTCGAATCACGGTACCGACGGCATACCATCGCATGCGAGGTAACGACACCCGCAAATGGAATTCCTTCGACGGACGAGGAATTCCCGTCTTCTTTTATTCCGACGACGGCGGTTATACATGGCAAGAGTCGGACAATTACGCTTACGTATCT
>JAAYHZ010000336.1 GCA_012744235.1 Clostridiaceae bacterium | reverse complement strand
CACTACACATGGTCGGGAGAGCCCTACAACAGCGCCGACATTTTAACGGATGCAAGCAAAATACCCAGAAAGTATGCCAACAGCGCCATCCAAGCCATTTTCGCCACCGATAAGTTCTTAATGGACTTTAAAAAATGGTCCATGGTCAGCGAATGGTTCATGCAGCTTTGCGATTTCCAAGTACAAAACGGCTGGTATATGAAGTACACGCTGGAACCCGACAAATTGATCAGCCGACTGTATATGGGTAACGAAATGTATGACGAATATATCGAGCTTCGCAACAACGTCAATTCGGATATTATGACTATTGCCAACGACTTCCGAAACAAAGCGTTCAACGGAGAATTGGCAGATATCTACGCCGAATGGGGAAATTACATCGATGCCTTGTACCGCGCCGGATTGGAGCAATATGTTGAGATCTTCAACCGTCCCGAATTCGGCTTGTACAATATTGACAAATCCACACTGTACTATTAAGAGAATTAAAAATACCGCCGCTTCTTCTGCAATGCCGAAAAAGAAGCGGCGTTTTTTATGTTATAGAAAATGTTAAAACCGTGATAAAATTTGGAAAGAGGAACAAGAACCCTTTACAATAGGACTTGGTCCTATGTATAATATGTAAAGCGACGGCGCTGTAGAACAGACTTCTTGTAAGGCTTTAATCCGGGATAGGACCCTTTTTCTTTTTTTAAGGTAAAAACGGCGCAAAGGATTTATAAAAAAGTTATACACACAATGATACGTGTGATATAATAACTTGACATTTTATTGAGTAAAGAAGGTTATTACAAAGGCAAACATGAATGATATAACCATGATTCAGGCGAAAAACGTATATTATTACTATAAAGCCATGTCGGAAAATGCCGAAAACGTGGAAGCCATCAACGGAATAGATCTGGAAATAAAAAAAGGAGAATTCTTGGTTCTCTTAGGACGAAACGGTTCCGGCAAGTCCACCCTATGTCGGCTGTTCAATGCTTTGCTAAAACCGAGAACCGGTACGGTTTTCGTCAACGGAATGGATACCTTGAACGACGAAAATACGTGGCTGATCCGAAAAGACGTAGGTATGGTGTTCCAAAACCCGGACAACCAAATCGTAGGCAATGTGGTGGAAGAAGACGTGGCATTCGGACCGGAGAATTTAGGGGTTCCGCCTGAAGAAATTCGAAAAAGAGTGGATCGATCGTTAAAGACGGTGGGTATGTCGGATTTTGCCTTGTACGCACCTCATCGGCTTTCCGGAGGACAAAAGCAAAAGGTTGCCATCGCCGGAATTTTAGCTATGGAACCGCAATGCATCATTTTGGATGAAGCGACGTCCATGCTGGATCCGTGGGGGCGCAAAGAAGTTCTGGATGTTTTGTTGGATTTGAATAAAAACCGAGGAATTACGGTTATTCATGTTACGCACCATATGGAGGAGGCATGTCTTGCGGACCGTGTGGCGGTGGTGGATAACGGAAAAATCATAGCCGAAGGAACACCGGCTGAAATTTTTTCCGACGTGGAAAGAATCAAGGGAATGGGCTTGGATGTTCCTCAGGTAACCGAAGTTTTTTACAAGCTGAATAAAAAGGGCTACAAGTTTCCCAACGATATTTTGACGGTTGACGAAGCTTTGAAAGTGATTATGGAAAACCTGGCGGTGAATCGTATTGGCAATAGAAATTAAGAATTTAACACATATATACAATAAAGATACGGTCATGGAGAAGGTTGCGGTCCGTGACGTTACGGTAACCATCCGAGACGGTGAAAAGGTGGGAATCATCGGACATACCGGCTCCGGTAAGTCTACATTGGTTCAGCATTTAAACGGACTTTTAAAGCCTCATGCCGGCCAAGTTATCGTAAACGGAATCGACACCATGTCCAAGGACATTAAAGAGCTAAGGAAAATGGTGGGTATGGTTTTTCAGTACCCGGAACACCAGCTTTTTGAAGAAACGGTTTACAAAGATATTGCTTTCGGATTAAAAAAGCAGTTCCGTCTTCCGGAGGATGAAGCCGATCTTCGTATTAGGGAGGCGGCTGCCGAAATGGGGTTATCCAAAGAATTAATGGATAAGTCTCCCTTTGAGCTGTCCGGTGGACAGAAAAGAAGGGTAGCCATTGCCGGAGTATTGGTAACGGGACCGAGTATTCTTGTATTGGATGAACCGACGGCGGGATTGGACCCGAAAGGAAGAGACGAGCTGTTCCGTTCTTTATCGGAAATCAATCGTACGAAAAAAACGACCGTCATAATCGTATCCCACAGCATGGAGGAAATGGCCGGTTTTGCAGACCGGATACTGGTTATGAATAAAGGATCACTGGCTATGGATACGACTCCGGATAAGGCCTTTGAGAACGTGGAGCTGCTGGAGAGCATGGGATTGTCGGCACCTCAGGTCACATATATGGCAAGAGGCTTGGCTCGAATAATCAAGGGCTTTCCTTCGGATATTCACACGGTAGACCGAATGGTTGAAGAAATTATGAAGGTGGTGAAGCGTCCGTGATGGGTGATATAACTTTAGGTCAATACTATCCCGGAGATTCTCCTCTTCATAAGGCGGATCCGAGAGTTAAAATATTAATGTCTTTGGCTTTGATGATCATCGTATTTGTCATAGACAATTTACTGTGCTTGAGCTTCGCTTTGGTTTTTTCCGTTTTTGCCGTTATGGTATCGAAGGTACCCCTCTCTTATGCTTTTAAAGGGCTAAAGCCGGTTTTAATCATTATCCTTTTTACCATGGTATTAAACGTCTTTTTCAGCGAAGGCACACCTCTTTTTACCGTATGGAAGTTCACCGTAACCTACGAAGGCTTAATGCGAGCCGTTCGCACCGCCTTGCGAATTACCGTATTGATTACGGGATCTTCGTTAGTAACGCTTACCACGACACCGATTATGCTGACGGATGCCATCGAAAAGCTTTTGAATCCGTTAAAGAAAATCAAGGTACCGGTTCATGAAATCGCCATGATGATGAGTATCGCCCTTCGGTTCATTCCGGTATTGATGGAGGAAACGCAAAAGATCATTAAGGCGCAAACGGCAAGAGGAGCCGATTTTGATACCGGCAACCTGTTTCAAAAAGCCAAAAGCTTTATTCCGGTATTGGTACCTTTGTTCATCAGCGCTTTTCGTCGAGCGGACGATTTGGCTACCGCCATGGAAGCTCGCTGCTATCGCGGCGGAGAGAATCGGACCCGACTGAAGCAATTAAAAATGACGAAAATGGATCTATACGTATCCTTTGTTTTTGTTTCGGTGATGCTGTTAATCATGCTTGCGGATTTTTTTCTCTAAAAATAACGGTTTTTTCGTTATGAATCTTTAAGCCGTCCGACGAATCAAAAAATAAAAGTATGAATCCGGTTAATTGACAAATACTAAAGATGAAGTATTGTGAACCGGAGGATAAACATGAAAGCGAACAAAGTTTTTTTGTTCATTTTGTCTATTGTTTTGCTTTTTAATATAACCGGCTGCGGAAAATCAAGCGAAAAGGAAAAAGAAGAGGAAAATCCCGTTCCTCGTGAGCTAAAATCCATTGAAGAGGATATTGAAAGCATTTTGGCAACCTTGAGCGATCCTAGTTTGTCTGAAGAAAAAAGGGAAGAGAATAAGACGAAAAAGAAGCAACAAACGGATTCCAAAGAAGACGAAGAGCAGATGAACCAAAAGGATGAAGAAACGGGCGGCAAAGACAAAGAACAGGGTGAAGACAAAGAAGAAGGAAAAAAGAAAGAAGAGGGAAAGAATAAGGAAGCGGAAAAAGAAAAAGAAAACGGTGAGGGCGGAGGACAAAAGGAAGAAAGCCAAAAAGAAAAAGGAGACGGCAAATCTTCCGAAGGAGAAACATCCGACGGGGAAAAAGAAGATCCGAAAATGAAGGAAGAGGAGCAAAAAAAAGAGAATTGGAAGCAAATTGAAAAGACACTCAAAGGAATTCATTCGACATGGAACAGTTATTTGCCGAAAGCCGTCAAAGACGGGGTTCCGCCGAAATTAACCGAAGAATTCGGAGATATGCTAAACGAGGTTACGAACATGTCCTTGGAAAAAAACAACGCCCAAATGCTTTTAGCCGTAAACAAATTGTATTCCTTTATTCCCAATGCTCTTGCGGTATACGATTCTCCTATTCATCCCGGTATTAAAAAGGTTCGATACTATACAAGAAATGTAATTTACAATGCCAATATCGGCGATTGGGAGCAGGCGGCAAAGGATGCAGAGGAATTGGAGTCCGTCTGGTCCTCAACCAAGAGCATGGTGGCAAAAAAGAGCAAAGAAGACGTGGAAACTCTCAATTATGCCGTCAAAGATTTGTTGAAGGTTGTCCAAATGGAAAGCAAGCAATTGGTGTTTATAAAAGGGGAGATTGTGATGCAGAATATAAAAGATATTGAAAAGACCCTAAAGGATGGAGAAGAAAGCGGAAAAATTTAAAACAGATGATGTTGATAAGGAAAGATTTTTTTCGAATGCCGGTTAGAACCGGTTTTTTCGTTTATAATGGTAGCGGAGGTGTTACCCATTAAGAAAATCATACTGGTCGCTTTGGTGCTGTTTATTGCATTTGCCATAATCGGATATCGATTGGTTATGACCGGAGACGCCGAGAAGCTGTTTGAGAATCCGAAGGAATTCTTGTTCAAAGAGGGCTTAAAGTTATACAACCGTCCCCTTAAGGTGGATCTTTATTTTATCTCCGAATCCGGCGATAAATTGGTAAAAGAGACCGCAACCATTGAGCAAACTTTAAAAAATTTGCCGGTTGCCGTATTTGAGCTGTTGGCAAACGGCCCCGTGAATAAAGATTTGAATCCGGTGATTCCGCCCGGTACCGAATTGTTATGGGCGAAAAATGACGGGGAGGTATGTATTATGAACCTTAGTGACAATTTCATAAACGAAATGACAAAAGACGAAACCGTCGAACGATTATCCGTATATGCTATCGTCAACAGTATCACGGGCATCGAGGGCATTCAATACGTCAAAATCCTGATCAACAGCAAGGAATACGAAAAACTGAATTTTGTGAAAATTAAAGAACCTTTGGCTCCGGATTATACCCTCCTGTCGGAATAGATAATCCTTTATTTCCTATCCGATTTCGATTATACTTAAAATATATTAGGATAATACTTTGAAGAAGGACGGCATAGTATTGGAACGGAATAAATTTTTTGCGTTTATAACCCGAATGAAATACATCTCCCGATGGGGCTTGATGCGTAACAACATTACGGAAAATATACAGGAGCACAGCTTGGATGTAGCAATCATCGCCCATGCTCTTGCCGTGATCAACAACGTATACTTTGGCGGTGATTGGAATGCGGACCGGATTGCCGTCTTGGCCATGTATCACGATGCCAACGAGATCATCACCGGCGATATGCCTACTCCGGTCAAGTACTACAACCCGGATATACGAAGCGCCTATAAAGAAATCGAAAAGATATCCAAATGTCGGCTGTTGGATATGCTGCCATGCGAAATGAAAGAGGTTTACCGTCACTATTT
>JAAYHZ010000335.1 GCA_012744235.1 Clostridiaceae bacterium | reverse complement strand
GAATTAAGAGTTCCGTCAACAAGGATCGCAAAAGCGAAGTTTCCCGTTTTTGAATCCCATGCCCATCTGGGCAAACTGGTTATCGGTGACAACTACGACACCTTATACGATATGGATACCTTGGTGGAAACCTTAAAGACCTTTGGCATTTACAAAGTGATCAATTTGGACGGCTTTTGGGGCGAAGAGCTAGACCGGATGCTCAAAAAAACCGAAAAATACAACGACGATTTTGTAGTTACCTTCGGGTCTGTCGATGTTTCCCGGTTGGACGAGCCTGCCTTCGAAAAAGAGGTGTACCGAACGCTGAAGGAATCGAAGGAAAAGGGAATCAAAGGAATCAAGCTTTGGAAGAATATCAGCTTGTATATGAGGGATAAGAAGGGTAAAAAGATTCCTTTTGACGATCCGAGGTTGGATTGTATTTTCAAAGCTGCGGGCGAGCTGGGATTAATCGTATTGGCACATGTGGCCGATCCGATCGCCTTTTTCAAGCCTATTGATATGTATAACGAACGGTATGACGAATTGCATGTTCGCCCCGATTGGAGCTTCTACGGGGAAGAATTCTTTGAGTTCAACGAGCTGATGATTATGCAAGAAAACGTATTAAAGAACAACCCGAATACGACGTTTATCATTGCCCACGGAGGATCCTGCTCCGAGGATTTAGGATATGTAGGACGCTGCTTGGACAAGTATCCGAATATGTATATCGACTTTGCCGAAAGGGTGTCGGAAATCGGAAGACAGCCCTATACTTCAAGGAAGTTTTTCATGAAGTACCAAGATCGAATCGTGTTCGGAACCGATATGAATCCCTTTAATATCGACTACGAAGCCAATTTCAGATGCTTGGAGACTTTCGACGAATATTTTGACTATTCCAATAAACCGAAAGCTCCTCACGGAAACTGGAAGATCTACGGAATTGGCTTGGATGACGATGTTTTGGAAAAAGTTTATTGTAAAAACATGGAAAGATTGTTGAAGGAGGTAGTAAAATGAGGAAACCGGTAGCCGGATTTATTGTTTACGGGGTGCACAAGGACGGACTGAAGGATCCTATGGGAACACCCTTTATCGACGATAAAATCATCGCCGATTCCAAAAAAGCGTTGATCGACAGCGGTATCGTACTTAAGGAGCATGACGTGATTGTTGCTACCAAGGAAGAAGCAAAAGCGGCATTTTCCGTCATGAAGAAAGACGATGACATTGACCTGGTGATCCTTTTCTCCGGTACTTGGGTTTGGGCGGCCCACATGATTGCCGCAATCCGTGACTTCGCGGGAACGGGTAAAGGCATCCTGATTTGGACTCATCCGGGCTCCCAAGGCTGGCGTCCCGTAGGAGGACTGGTATTACACGGTGCCCTGATGGAAATCGGGTTGGTGCATAAATTTGTATACGGATCCGCCCAAGATCCGAAAGAGGTTGCCAAGATCACATCCTTTGCCAAGGCGTGCATGCTGAAAAACAAGCTGAACATGTCCACCATCGGTGCTTTTGGCGGCCGCGGAATGGGGCAGACCTGCGGTGTAGCGGATCCTTCCCAGTGGATGAAGACGTTCGGTGTGGACATCGATTCCCGAGATACCACCGCTTTGCTCAAAACCGCACAGGCGGTAACGGAGGAAGAAATCAAAGAAGTGGAAGAAAGGTTAAAGACCTTGTTCCGGACGGTTCCCGAGAGAAATGCTGCTGCCGAACGCTCTATCCGATTGTATATCGCAATCAAGAAAATGTTAAAGAAAGAAAAATGGGATTTCTATACCATACAATCCTTCCCGGGATTGGGAGACGATTATTCGGCTACTTGCTTTGCCCAAAGCATGATGTTGGAAGATCGCGTTCCCACATCCACGTTGTCCGACTTTAATACCGCCATGACGGTTTATCTTTTGTCCAACCTAAGCAATGAACCTGTGTACTACGGCGATTTGCAGCACATTGACAAATCCAATAACGAGATTAAGATTATCGGCGACGGAGCGATTCCTCCTTCACTGGCTTGTGAGGTGGGACCTGCCGGTTTTGCCGAGCACGGTATCCCTACCGAAGGAGAAGCCGGCGGATTATCCATTCAATGCGTATGCAAAGCGGGTAGGGGAGTTCTTGCTCGTTTCGGACGCAACAACGGACAATTCGAATTGACGGTTGCCAAATGCACCGTCAAAGAACCGGACAAATCCGAAATTGAAAAAAGACGTTTGGAGTGCGGCATTCCTTTCTGGCCTCATGCCTTTGTTACCGTTGACGGCGACATCGATG
>JAAYHZ010000334.1 GCA_012744235.1 Clostridiaceae bacterium | reverse complement strand
TAATATTTGTTATCATTATACTCATAAAAATCATAAAGTAAATTTATAATTTTTTAATACGGGATAACGAATCGTTATAATTGGTGGCGGACAAGATGATTGATATAAGACTTTATACTCTACTAGAGGTGGTTAAATTTAATAGCTATACACGGGCGGCGGAACATCTTTCCTTGACACAGCCGGCCGTAACTCAGCATATAAAGCAATTGGAAAAGGAGCTGAATATTAAGATTTTCAGCCGTGTCGGCAAAGAGCTGAAGCTGACTAAGGAAGGCAATATTGTCCTTCAGTATGCCCGTAGAAATATCGCCTTATACGAGAGAATGAAGCAGAACCTTTTGGATGAACAACGGCATGTCAGGCGGCTCACGGTCGGGATTACGCACACCGCCGAAAGCAATGCCGTAGCGGAGGTGTTGGGAAGGTACAGTGCCCAAAATCCGGGTACAACCATAACAATAATTACTGACTCCATAAAAAATCTTTATAATATGCTCCAAAATTACGAGATCGATATAGCTGTCGTTGAGGGGAAAATTCAAGATCCCGGTATTAATTCCCTTCTGCTTGACACCGATTCTTTAGTGTTGGTCGTATCTAACAATAACCCTTTGGCCAAAAAAAGTATGGTAACCATTAACGAATTAAAAAAACAGCCTTTAATTCTTCGCAGGCCGTCATCCGGGACAAGAAACTTGTTTACCGCTCACTTGGAAAGCAACAATATGTCGCTCAATGATTTTAATGTCATTTTGGAAGTTGACAATATTGCAACGATTAAAGACCTCATACGACGTGATATAAGGGTTTCCATCCTTGCGCGAAGCGCATGCCTCGATGAACTGAAAAAAGGGAAGATAACCGTATTACCGATAGAAAATCTCAGCATGATTCGTGAAATCAATATTCTTTATCACCGAGATTTTAAGCATGTTGATATTCTGGAAAGTATTATAAAGGAATACAATACGGTCGTTAAATTCTACACGCCATAATACAAGAATTCTTTAAAGCTTTAAAACCTCGGTTATTTAAATTTTTCAACCGCCTCCTATGCCCGGGCAAAGGAAATCCCCTCTTGAGCAGGCTATAACCCTGCTCAAGGATGAAGATATTTTCCCGACGGATTCAACATCTTGGAGACATAAAAGCCCAAGATCGGTTTGTTTTCAAACTCTTTTATCACGCTTTTTCCCCGCATAACGGCAGGCATGATACCGTAGTCAAGAGCGTACCACATTTTTAAGGCTTCTTTTTTATCGTCGCTGCTCCATGACGAGATTTGGCGATACCCGTATTCTTTTGCCCATGCCTCCGCCCGCTTTATTAATTCCGTCGCAATTCCTCTTCTTCGATATTCCTTATGGACTTCAATAACCTCGATATAGGCATCGCAGAACTCATGGAAAGGCTCGGGAAGCTTTCGAGGATATACGGAGATAAATCCTGCAGGAAAATCATCAACCAAAGCGACAACGGAATAACAGCCTTCTCCGTAGCGGATGCAGTTGTATTCTCTTACCCAATTACCGTATATGCGAACAATGAGCTCCTCCGTCTTTTTATCGATTTCTCGGTAAACGGCTCCTAACATCTTTTCCTCCTTTGGTTTCATATCCGTATTGTTTATATATAAATTGTAGCAGATAATCGCAAGAAAGAACGGTTATAGGCAAAAAATACATTCAAGCGACGCTTTAATGGAAAAAGCCGTTCCCGCTTTTTCGAAAAGATGATACAATAAAATCAAATTTGAAAAAACATTTGAAAGGTCTTTTTTTATGAAAAGGAATAAATTGATAATCATATCTCATGATGCGTTGGTATATGACGATTTGGCCTACTTAAAGAATCTTCCCGTTTTTAAAAGCCTTTTGGAAAACGGAGCAAGGGTAAACACATTAAGATCCGTCTATCCGACGATCACCTATACCGTCCACACGAGCATCATAACGGGAACCTATCCCAACCGCCACGGCGTATTGAATAACGAGCTTCCCGAAATCGGCGTCCTTACTTCTCCGTGGCAATGGTTTGCTTCCTCCAATAAAGCACCCACCCTATTCAAGGCGGCAAAAAAGGCGGGCTTAAAAACGGCGGCGGTTTTCTGGCCGGTAACCGGCAACGACCCCGATATCGATTATCTCATCGACGAATATTGGTCCCAGTCGAAGGACGACGATTTGATCGACGTATTTCGCCGTTCCGGCTCCAACGACCAAGTCATCGAAAGGGTTGTTAAGAAAAATCTTTCGCTTTTAAAGGGTTATGAACGAAAACACCCTCAAGCCGACGAATTTGTGATTGCTTGTACATGCGATATGATCCGTGAGTTTCAACCGGATGTCCTGGCCATTCACCCGGCAGCCATTGACGATGCTCGCCATCGTTCGGGCTTGTTCTCCGAAAAAGTCAACGAGTCCCTTGATTTGACGGAGCGTTGGACGGGTATGATTATCCAAGCGACAAAGGATGCCGGCGTATACGAAGACACCAACTTCGTCATATTAAGCGACCACGGCCTCCTTGAAATCAAGCGAAGCATCCATCCTAACGTAATCCTTCGTGAAAACGGGCTCATAACGACGGATTCGGAAGGCAACTTTTTGGATTGGAGCGCTTTTTGCAAATCCTCCGCCCTATCCTCTTTGGTATATTTGAAGGATCCTACCTGCAAGGAAACGTACGACCGTACCTACAACCTCCTTTGTCATTTACGTGATGAAGGTATATACGGCATCGGCGAGGTTTTCACCCGACAGGAGATCAACGAAAAAGAGCATCTGGACGGAGACTTTTCCTTTGCCTTGGAAAGCGACGGATATACATCCTTCGGCAACGATTGGAGAAAGCCCTTGGTCCGTAACCTCGACCTTTCGGATTACCGCTTCGGCCGCGCTTCCCACGGCCATCTGCCTGACAAAGGGCCCCAACCGACCTTGATCGCCTTCGGGCCGGCATTCCAAAAAGGTTCGACGGTAGAACGTAGACCCATAGTGGATGTAGCTCCTACCCTTGCCGAGGCATTAGGGATTACCATGGAGGATACGGACGGCACCCCCATAAAGGAGATCCTAAGGCGGAAGTAACGATAATTAAAACAGCGAATCATAATTAAAAGACATTACAGTTTTTCCGTAATGTCTTTTTATGTCTATGAATAATCAATTATTTTACTTGGGTCTTTATAACCTCATAGCCGAGGGCGGTAATGGCTTTTTCAACTTTTTCTACGGATATTTTTTCTTCATTAAAATCGAACTTTACTTTGCTTGCGTTAAACAACACCTTTACCGTGTCTTTTTCAATGCCCTCCAAAGCTTTCACTGCATTTTCGATTTTTTGCATGCAGGACGGACACGCCAATGCTTCCAATTGAATGGTTGCCTTCTTCATAATCATCTACCTCCGTTTACCTATGTATTTGTTATCTTAACCTGTACTTCAAAAGCCTCATACCGTTTAAAATGACCACCAATATGCTGGCTTCGTGCACGAACATTCCGACGGACATGTTTACCCGGTCACTAAATAATACACCGGCTAACAGCGCCAATACAACCCCTACGGCAATGACGATGTTCTGCTTCATGTTTCGGGCCGTGGCTTTTGCTAATCCGAGGGCATGAGGAAGTCTGCCAAAATCCGAATTCATTAAAACCACATCCGACGTTTCAATGGCTACGTCCGTACCGCCTCCCATGGCGATCCCGATATGGGCTAAGGCTAACGACGGACTGTCGTTTATACCGTCTCCGACAAAAGCCACCCTTCTTCCTTCCGCAATCAACCTCTTTATATACTCCGACTTATCCTCCGGCAGCATGTTTCCGTAAGCTTTTGTTAATCCCAGCTCGCGGCTTACGGCATCTACGGTGCCTTGGTTGTCTCCGGACAGCATAATAAGGTTTTTTACCTTCAGTTTTTTCAGCTTCTGCAAGTCTTCTATTACTCCCGGCCGTATACGGTCTCGAACTCCCATCAAAACCTTTAATTCACCGTCTACCGCCGTTAAAACAAGGGAGTTACCGTTCTTTTCAAAACGGGCGATATCTTGTTTCATTTTATCGTTCAGCCGAACATTTTCTCTTTCCATTAAAGCCGGGTTGCCTACGACAATTCTTCGGCCGTTGACCGTAGCAATAATCCCGCCGCCTTTTACCGTTTCCGTATTTTCAACCGGGTAATTTGAGGCTTCGCCGATATCTTCCAATACCGCCTTGGCCAAGGGATGGTCCGATTCCCTTTCCACGCTTGCAAGGTAGCTTAGCGCTTCTTCGACATTTTCTCCGTAAAACTCTTTTTCCGCAACGGAAGGCTTCCCTACGGTCAAGGTTCCGGTTTTGTCAAAAACAATAGTATCCAATCGGCTGAAATCACCGATAACCTCGCTTCCTTTTAAAAGAATTCCGTGGCGTGCTCCGTTGCCGATTCCGGCAACATTGGATACGGGAACACCGATCACCAACGCTCCGGGGCATCCGAGAACTAAAATCGTAATGGCTAGTTCCGTGTTCCGGGAAAAGACCCAAACGATAACTCCAAGGACAAGAACCGCCGGCGTGTAGTATTTGGAAAATCGGTCGATGAATCTTTCCGCTTCCGATTTCGAATCTTGGGCCTCTTCCACAAGCTCAATGATTTTGCTGAAGGTGGTGTCTTCTCCTACGCGGTCGGCCGTAATTTGGATCGTCCCGTTGTCCATAATGGTGCCTGCATACACCTTGGAGCCCGGTTCCTTTGCCACGGGAAGGGATTCCCCCGTGATGCTCGCTTCGTTTATGCTGCCTTCTCCTAAAATTACGGTACCGTCTACAGGAACCTTGGCTCCGGTTTTCACCAAGAGGACGTCTCCTACCTCCACCTCATCCACGTCTGTTTCTTCAAAATCTCCGTTCTCCGTCCTTTTCAAAGCACTTTCCGGTGCCATTTCCGTCAGCTTTTTAATGGCGGAACGGGTTTTGTTTAGGGTCCGCTGTTCCAAGTAGGCACCGAAGAGAAACAGGAAAGTAACAATGGCGGCCTCTTCGAAGTTTCGTATGACAAAGGCACCGGTAACGGCAATGGTGACCAATACGTCGATACTGACGACTTTCACACGTAGAGCTTGAAAAGCCTGTATGACAATCGGTAGCAAACCCAAGACGGAGGCGATGATCAAAGCTCCTTTTAAAAGCGCCTCTTGGCCAAATAACCGATTCGATAAAAATCCGATCACAATCAAGATACCGCTGAGAAAAGCGATCTTGTTCTTATTCTTCAAAATGTACCTTTGCATACCGTCACTTCCTTTCCCGTAAGATTCGTATCTTCATTAATCTTCTTGATAAGCTCGATCCCAATCGGCAAGCATGAGGTACACCGCTTCGTAGCTTTCGCAAACGTCATTCGGAACCGTATAGTTG
>JAAYHZ010000333.1 GCA_012744235.1 Clostridiaceae bacterium | reverse complement strand
TGATCGGACCCTCCATATGCGCCGGCTGTTATGAAATCCGAAAGGATGTATACGATTTATTTACGGAAAAGCATTCTTTTGCCGAAAAATATATCGTCCCGAAAAAGGATTCTTACCGATTGGATTTAAAAGGCCTGATCAAGGAAACCTTGATCCGAGAAGGGTTGTCGGAAAAGAATACGGATGTTTGCGATCTGTGTACCGCATGCAACTCCTCCATGATGTATTCTTACAGAAAAAGCGGCGGAAATTGCGGACGATCCTTGGCCGTATTGGGGATACGCGCATGAGAGAAAAAAGAAGGACGTTAAAACACAAGCTGTTATGCATAGGGATTGCTTTGTGGCTTGCAATGGCAAGCGGCTGCTTGCCCCCGGACGAGGAGTATACGAATAATATGGACACTTCCGATTACACTGGGCAGGTTGAAATTCCCTCGGAAGAAAAGGAGGCGGTCATTTTGATGACTGCTCTTAAAAAAGACGCTTCCGGGCCTTTAAATCCTTCCGGGGAGTCGGAAAAAGCTTTTTATCGATTGTTGTTTTTAAATATTACGGAGCCGGACAAGAATCAAAACGTAAATCCCTCCGTCGCCTTAAAATGGAATCTTGATGAAGACTTGATGACATGGCGATTCGTCATTGCACAAGACATCTATTTTCATGACGGAACCTTGCTGACGCCTTCCGATGTCCTCTTTACGTTGGAGACCGTAAAAAGCCTCGGTCCCGATTCTCCGTACTACGGTGCCGTTCGAAACATAAAGAGCATGGAAATCGAAGGGAATACCCTTGTGATAAGATTGAACACGGAAGATTCCCTTTTGCCTTGGAGAATGAATCTGCCCGTGATTTCGCATAAGGCTAATGAAGACGATAAATATAAATGGATCGGTACCGGTCCCTTCGAGTTTGTTTCGGAGGATGAGACCGGAATCACGTTAAAAAAGAAGGATAAAGAAAAACTGTTTTTTAAGCTGGAATTTGTGACGTCGGAAAAAGACTTAAGAAATATATTGAAGCCCGGAAACAACAGCATTTCCACGGTACCGGCGGACGAAGGAGCGTTGTACGAAAAAAGAGTGGATTTATTCTCCAATACCTATACGGGCAGCGAGTTTATCTTTATATCCTTCAATTGCAGCGCCCAATATATGAATCGGACGAACTTCCGAAAAGCTCTTTCTTGCTTTTTGGATACGGCCGGAATCGTTGAAAGCGTATACGGAGATAACGTGGTACGAGCCTTCTATGCGATTCATCCGGACAGTTTTCTTCTCGGAGATTCGAGAAAAAACGGTACGGAATTCGATATCGAGGCGGGAAGAGAGCTTTTGAAACAGGAGAATATTCCTCTTTACGGAGGCATCTACCAAAGGGTGCAGCAAATCACCACCGTGGATGCGGAGGGCAACACCATTGTCACGTATCGCTACACGCCGCTACGTTTACGTATATTGGTTAACGGCTACGATAGGCAAAAGCTGGCGGTGGCCGAGGAGATCAAAAAGCAGTTGGAAGCTTGCGGTATACAAACCGCGATCAATTCTCCGTCGGCGGATCGTGTAAAAGATCTGATTAAGCGAAGAGAATACGACATTTTGGTATCTTCCATAGACTTAAGCTATGTTCCGGATCCCGAAATCATCGGGATGCTTTACAAGGAAGGAGAGGAGAACCGATTGTCCAACGTATGCAGCTTGCCTTCCGGCAGCCCTCTTAAGGCTATATGCGAGAAGACCTATAAGGCATCGAATTTATCCGAAACCGTGGAAGGATTAAAAGAAGTGAAGAACTTTGTACTAAACGAAGTACCCTATATCGGTCTGGGCTTTAAAAAGGTTTCCTGCGTATATTCCCGCACCATTAACGGAAATTTCGGAAAGGATGTTTTCGTATTTTTCAGAGATGTTGAAGGCTTGGACTGCAAGTGATTTGTCGATTAAAGATGGTATATAATGTATACGGAGGATTACGGGTAGACATAATGAAGAATAAGGAGAAAAACATGATTTGGTACATGATTTCGGTTATTGTGATTGCCTTGGATCAAATCACAAAGCTGGTGATCAAAAGCAATTTGGAATACGGAGAGAAAATCCCCGTCATCCGAAACTTTTTGTACATCACCTACCACACCAATACCGGTGCGGCTTGGGGGATGCTGTCCAACGCTACCGTCTTTTTGACCGTGTTTTCCGGTTTGATGGCTCTGGCTTTGGTTTTTATCATCCCCAGGTTTCATAACAAATGTTTAAAATGGGCTACTTGCTTGATTTTAGGCGGCGACGTAGGAAACCAGATCGATCGTTTGGTACAGGGGAAGGTCACGGATTTTATCGCTACCTTTTACTGGGGATACGGTTTTCCGGTGTTTAACATAGCGGATAGCGCCATCGTAATCGGAAGCGTTCTTCTTTTGGTTTATATGTTCTTTTTTTATAACGACGAAGATTTTGCGTTCATGAATACGGGTAAGGGTAAAAAAGGAAAGGAAGGATTATGAAAATCTATTCGGAAAAAGACGATTTTTTCGATAAAAATATAGAAGATCCGGATATCGACGAAACCGGGCGGGACCCGGAGCAGGCGGAAATACTTGATATCGAGTGTACGGAGGATTCCGTTCGCTTGGATGTATTTTTAGCGTCTTGCATAACCGAATACTCCCGCTCCTATATCAAAAAATTGATAACGGAGGGAAAGGTTCGGGTCGACGGGGAGGTTGCCAAAAAGGCCGGCTTATCCCTAAAAAAAGGCCGAATCGTAACGGTTTTAATGGAAGAACCGGAGCTTCTTACCGTAGAACCCCAAGACATTCCCGTGAATGTGGTTTACGAGGACGAGGACATTATCATCGTGGACAAGCCGCGCGGAATGACGGTTCATCCTGCACCCGGCAACCGAGACCGAACGTTGGTCAATGCGTTGATGTTTAAATACAAAGACAAGCTGTCGGACATCAACGGTGTTTTAAGACCCGGAATCGTCCACCGAATCGACAAGGACACCTCCGGACTGTTGGTAGTGGCAAGAAACAATGCCGCTCATCAAAATTTGGCGAAGCTTTTTAAAGTTCATGATATAAAAAGAGAATACATCGGTATATGCAAAGGCGTTTTGCCTGCGGACAAGGGCGTCATCAAAACCAACATCGGAAGACATCCTACGGATCGCAAAAAAATGGCGGTTTTGGCAAGCGGGGGCAAGGAAGCCGTAACGCGTTTTCGGGCCGTTGAACGTTTTGATTCCTTTACGGTTTTCGAAGCGGAGCTGGAAACCGGACGAACCCACCAAATCCGCGTCCACATGGCCTATATCGGTCATCCCATAGCGGGAGATCCGGTATACGGCGGAGGGAAGGACAATCTGAATATAGGCCCGGGGCAAATCCTTCATGCAAAAACGTTGGGCTTTGCTCACCCGAGAACAGGAAAGTACATGGAGTTTCATACGGATATGCCGGAATATTTTAAAATCGCGTTGGAAACCATTAAGGAAAGGCAAAAGGGGTAGAGGGGTATGGAACATATTTTCGAAAGAACCGAAAGACTCATCGGAACCGAAGCTTTAAATAAATTGAAAAACAGCAAGGTTTGTGTGTTCGGCGTCGGAGGCGTCGGATCCCACTGCATCGAAGCCTTGGCAAGAGGCGGAATCGGGAAATTGGTAATTGTCGACTCCGATTCGGTGGTGAAATCCAATATCAACAGGCAGCTTGTGGCTCTTCATTCCACTTTAGGAAAAAAGAAAGTGGAGGTAATGAAGGAGCGGATTTTAGACATCAATCCGGACGCGACAGTGGAAGCCTTAGCGGTTTTCGTTACGAAAGAGGATTCTTTGGATTACATCATGGACTGCGATTACGTGGTGGATGCCATCGACAACGTGACGGCAAAGCTGCATATCATCGAAACCTGCAAAAAGAACGATATTCGAATCATCAGCTGCATGGGAATGGGAAACAAGATAAGAACGGACGCCTTGTTTATTGACTTTATCGAGAAAACCGGCGTATGCCCTTTGGCGAAGACGGTTCGAAAAGAGCTGAGAAGCAGAAACATTCAAAAAGTGAAGGTCCTCTATTCGAAAGAAGAGCCGAAAACCGATCCCAATCCAAGCCCCGGGAAAAGGCCTCCGGCAAGCATCTCCTTCGTACCTCCTGTTGCGGGATACATGTTAGCCGGAGAAGTGATTTGGGACTTGTGCGGAATCCAATGAGAAAATTTGCGAGAGGGAAGATATGAATCTCGGAAGAATTAACATATTTACGGGACACTTCGGTTCCGGAAAAACCGAAACGGCTTTAAATACGGCCGTTGCTCTGTTCAACAAAGGATACAAGACCTATTTGGCGGATATGGATATTGTGAATCCCTATTTTCGTTCGGCGGATGCCAAAACGTATCTGGAGGAGCTTGGCATCACCGTGATTGCGCCCGTTTACGCCAACACCAATACCGATGTGCCGGCTCTTCCGGCAGAGATCAACAAAGTCTTCGAAGACAAAGACAGCGTTGCCGTTCTCGATATCGGAGGTGACGATTTAGGCGCAAGGGCGGTAGCCACATACAAAAAGAAGATCCTTCGGGAGGATTTCAGGCATTACTTTGTCGTCAACGTAAAGCGTCCCATGACATCGGACCCGGAAGGTATCATCCGCTACGTGAACGAGATTCAATCGGTTTCCGGAGTGAAAGTAACCGGTCTTGTAAATAATACGAATTTAATGCATTATACGGCATTTGATGATATAATGGAAGGCAACGGAATCATCCAAAAAGCAGCAATTGAATTAGGCATTCCCGTTTCCTTTCATTGCATTGCGGAAGATCTATTGTCCGCGGCAGAGAAAGAAGATGATCCTATGGTCCGAAAGTTTTTGGAAGAAATGAAGGACAAAATCCTTCCTTTGAAAAAATACATTGGAAATATGTGGGGCGTGGCTTATGAATTCAAAAATCAGAGATCGTGAGACCGACAAGTTGTTTGAAGGAATTTTGCAATTGAAAACCGTCGACGAGTGCTATGCTTTTTTCCAAGATATCTGCACCGTATCCGAAATTAAGGCCATGGCGCAAAGATTGCAGGTTGCCATTATGCTGTATAAAAATTATAAATATTCCGAGATAACGGAAAAAACGGGAGCATCCCCGGCCACCATCAGCCGGGTGAGCCGCAGCCTTAACTACGGCGCCGACGGCTACATGATCGTTTTACAAAGATTATCGAATCTCGAATGACAAACAAGGAGTGAGAAATGGGATTATTCAGCAAACTGTTCGGAACATACAGCGAACGTGAAATCAAAAGAATTTTGCCGGTTGTAGATAAAATTGAAGCCTTATCCGACGATATGGCAAGGCTGAGCGACGATGAATTGCGAGGCTTGACACCGAAATTTAAAGAAAGACTGAATAAAGGCGAAACCCTTGACGACATATTACCGGAAGCCTTCGCGGCGGTGCGGGAGGCGTCCGTCCGTGTTTTGAACATGAGACATTTTCGTGTGCAGCTTATCGGCGGTATTGTACTGCACCAAGGAAGAATCGCCGAAATGAAAACCGGGGAAGGAAAAACCTTGGTAGCCACCTTGCCCGTCTATTTAAACGCTTTGACGGGAAAAGGGGTTCATGTGGTAACGGTGAACGACTACTTGGCCAAGCGTGACAGCGATTGGATGGGAAAGGTATACGAGTTTTTGGGGCTTTCGGTGGGCTTGATCGTCCACGGATTAAACTCCCAAGAAAGAAGGTACGCCTACAATTGCGACGTCACCTACGGTACCAACAATGAATTCGGATTCGACTACCTAAGAGACAACATGGTGCTGTATAAGGAAGACATGGTACAAAGAGGACACCACTTTGCCATCGTGGACGAAGTGGACAGCATCTTGATTGACGAAGCCCGAACCCCCCTTATTATCTCCGGGGCGGGAGAAAAGTCCACGGACATGTACCAAAAGGCCAATGCCTTCGCTCTCCGATTAAAACCGGTGGTATATAAAGAGACCGACGATAAAGAGCACAACGACGATGTGGACGCCGATTACATCGTGGATGAAAAAGCGAAAACGGTAACGCTGACCGCCAAAGGAATTGCGAAAGCCGAATCCTTTTTCGGGGTTGAAAATTTATCGGACATTGAAAATATGGAGCTGAACCACCATATCAACCAGGCGTTAAGAGCCCACGGCTTGATGAAGGCGGATATCGATTATGTTGTGAAGGATAACGAAA
Source organism: Clostridiaceae bacterium (assembly GCA_012744235.1). Taxonomy (GTDB): domain Bacteria; phylum Bacillota; class Clostridia; order JAAYHZ01; family JAAYHZ01; genus JAAYHZ01. The sequence goes on along the minus strand of JAAYHZ010000333.1, from coordinate 1,972 downwards.
TTATTATCGTTGACGAGTTCACCGGCCGATTGATGTACGGGAGAAGGTACAGCGCCGGTTTGCACCAAGCAATTGAAGCGAAGGAAGGCGTAACGGTCAATAGGGAAAGCAAGACCCTTGCTACCATTACCTTCCAAAACTATTTCCGAATGTACGAAAAGCTTTCCGGTATGACCGGTACGGCTCTTACCGAAGAAGAAGAGTTTCGCGGTATTTATAACTTGGATGTTATTGCCATACCGCCCAACAAAGAAGTGATCCGCATCGATCATCCGGATAAAGTGTATAAAAATCAAAAGGCCAAATTCGAAGCGGTAGTCAACGATATCATGGCTCGTCATGAAAAAGGGCAGCCTCTTTTGATCGGCACCATATCCATCGAAAAATCCGAACTATTGAGTACCATGCTGAGAAAAAGAGGGATCAAGCATCAGGTCCTGAATGCCAAGTATCATGACAAGGAAGCGGAAATCATCGCCCAAGCCGGAAAATACAAGGCGGTTACCATCGCCACCAACATGGCCGGCCGCGGAACCGACATCGTTTTAGGCGGTAATGCGGAGTATTTGGCGAAACAGCAAATGCGAAAAGAAGGCTATGACGAACAATTGATCAACAAGGCCGTCGGGTATGAAAGTACCGACGAAGAAATTATATTGAATGCTCGCGCTCGCTTCAAGGAGCTATTGGATCAATACAAAGCGGAATTGGAGGAAGAAAGAAAGAAGGTTTTGGAAGCGGGAGGCCTTTGCGTAATCGGTACGGAAAGACACGAGTCGCGGCGTATAGATAACCAGCTGCGAGGCCGGTCGGGAAGACAAGGAGACCCGGGGGAATCCGTCTTTTATATCGCCCTCGACGACGACTTGATGCGTTTATTCGGCCAAGACCGCCTTATCAACGTAGTGAATGCCATGGGAATGGACGATTCCCAGGAATTGCAGCATAAAATGCTGTCCAACGCCATTGAAAAAGCCCAGAAGCGAGTGGAAGGCCAGAACTTTGCCATCCGTAAGAGCGTTTTGGAATACGACGACGTGATGAACAAGCAAAGAGAAGTCATATACGGACAGAGAAAGCAGGTTTTGAACGGCGAATCGCTTCGAGATTACTTTATCAAGATGATCGAAGCCGTATCTTCGGATTCCGTGGATACCCATTGCTTGAGCGATATTCCGGACGATTGGGATATGGCCGGTTTGGCGAAGAGAATCCAAGCCATGTTCGGCTTGGATAACGTGATCCGAAAGGAAGACTTTGATCCGGATAACGTCACGAAGGAAGATGTGAAAGCCGCCATTACCGAAGCGGCGTTGAACCTATATTATCAAAAGGAAGAAGAGCTGGGAGAAGAATTGATCCGCGAACTGGAGCGGGTAATCTTGCTCCGTGCCGTGGATAAGAACTGGATGGACCATATCGACGCCATGGAGGATCTAAAGCACGGTATCCGCATGCGTGCCTATGCCCAAAAGGATCCTGTGGTGGAATACAAGATGGAAAGCTTCGATATGTTTGAAGAAATGATTCGAAACATCCGAGAAGAATCCGTTCAAACCCTTTTCCGTATGCGAAAAGCGGTAAAAGAGCCTCCGAAACGGGAGAATGTGGCCCGGCCGATTCAAACGAACCAAGAAGGCGGCGGAGCCGGCTCCGTCTCATCCGCAAAGCGAAACTACAAACCGGGCAGAAACGACCCCTGCCCCTGCGGGAGCGGTAAAAAGTACAAGAATTGCTGCGGGAGAAACTAATTTATGAACGTACAACAGGCATTGGAATATATTAACGGTACTTCGCGATTCGGAAGCAAGCCCGGACTTGAAATCATCGGGCTTTTAATGGAAAAGCTGGGAAACCCTCAGGACGATTTAAAATTCATCCATGTAGCCGGAACCAACGGCAAAGGGTCCACCTGTGCATTTATCGCTTCCATTTTGCAAGCCCAAGGGTATAAGACGGGGTTGTATATATC
>JAAYHZ010000034.1 GCA_012744235.1 Clostridiaceae bacterium | reverse complement strand
GAAACATATCTATTTTACCATAAAACCTGCCTCAAGTCTAGTATTTTCAAGTGTTTCGAGGCTTTTTAATAGCCTTTTATGAAATTTTCTAGGTACATAAAATGTATAGATTTACTTGAGTTTTTGCAGTAGAATCATATATAATTACTATATATATAAAAATAAGGAGGTAGAGAAATGTATAAGCGAAATTTTCGTCTTGTTTGCATGCTTTTGGTTATTATCGGTCTCATGTTTTCCATGATTGCATGCTCGGGCTCCGAAGGTGAGCAGGAAGAAACGACGACAACGGGAGCCGTTACCACAACGAAAGCGGAAACCACGACAAAGGCCGAAACAACGACGAAAGCGGAAACAACAAAAGCGGAAACAACCACGGCACCTGCTAAAAGCGATGCGAAGGAGTTGTTTGTCAAAGCGAACCACACCGGAGCCGACGGTGCCGACAATACGTATAAAACGATCGGTGCCGCAATCAAGGCGGCCGGCGAAGGCGTTACCATAACGGTATCGGCCGGTACATACGAAGAAAAGCTTACGATTTCCACTAAGGGTCTTATCCTAAAAGCGGAAAAAGGTGCCGAGCAAACCGTTATAAAAGGCGATATTGAAATTACGGCCAATAACGTAACGGTAGAAGGCTTCACGATTGACGGTCTTGGCGGCGGACGCTGCTTGAAGGTAACAAACGGAAACAACGCCGTTATTAAAAACAACATCTTCAAGAACAGCTTAAGAGGAGTCCAAGGAGCCGACGGATCCAGCGCCAATGTAAAAATTACGGACAACATCTTTGAAACCCAATACGGTCTTGCAGGTTCTCAGCCCTTCTCCAAAGCTACCGTTACAGGCAACACCTTTAACTGCTCCGACGAAGCGGTGGGTATCGGCGAAGGCTTCTCTGCGGTTGACGGTTCCGATATTATCGATTACTTGAAGAAGAACAATACCGTTGTTGCGGGCAGTGCTCCCATGAAAGATTACAGAGTAAGTCCTCCCGCCATCGTAGAGCAGGATATGATGGCTACCAATGAAACCCAAAACAAAGGGTACGCCACCTTGGCCGATGCGTTGAAGGAAGCCAAGGAAAACGACGTCATTGCGGTGGCTGCCGGAACCTTTGAAATCGGGTCGGTTAAGATTGCGGCAAAAGGCGTAACCTTAAAAGGCGCGGAAGGAGCGGAAAAGACCGTCGTAAAAGGAAGTATTGAAATCGCCGCTAACAACGTAACCGTTGAAGGCTTGACCATTGACGGCCTCGGCGGAGAACGCTGCATTAAGGTATCGAGCGCAAGCGATGCGGTCATTCAAAAGAATATTTTGAAAAACTGCTTGAGAGGTATACACGGTCTTGACGGGTCCAGCCCCAACATCAAGATTTTGGACAACGTTATCGAAGTTCAATACGGTATTGCAGGCTCGGAACCCTTCTCCAAAGCCACCATTAAAGGCAACACCTTTAACTGCTCCGACGAAGCCATCGGTATCGGCAGCACCCTCTCGGCGGTAGACGATTCCGATATCATCGAATACTTGAAAAACAACAATACCTTCGCAAAAGGCAGCGCGCCTATTCGCGATTACCGTGTAAGCCCGGCCGTCGACGTGAAGGTGAATGATGCGGCCGTCACCAACGAAACCCAAAAGAAGGATTATGATACCTTGGCCGATGCCTTGAAGGAAGCCAAAGAAAACGACGTCATTTCCATCGCCGCCGGAACGTATGAAATCGGTGCGGTGAAGGTTTCGGTTAAAGGAGTGACCGTAAAAGGTGCGCAAGGTGCGGAAAATACCGTCCTGAAAGGGGATATCGAAATCACCGTAGATAACGTAACCGTTGAGGGCTTGACCATTGACGGCTTAAACGGCGGACGCTGCTTGAAGGTGACCAACGGAAACAACGCCGTTATCAAAAACAACATCTTCAAAAACAGCTTAAGAGGAGTCCAAGGTGCCGACGGGGCCAGTGCCAACGTACAAATTGTGGACAACCTTTTCGAAACCCAATACGGGATCGCAGGCACCGAGCCCTTCTCCAAAGCTACGATCAAAGGCAATACCTTTAACTGCTCCGACGAAGCCGTAGGCGTAGGCACGGGATTCAGCATCGACGGCGCTGATGATATTGTAAAATACTTAAACGACAACAACACCATCCAAGGTGCAGGAAAAGTCGTGGATTACAGGAAATAACGGATAAGAACGATAAGCTCGGAAGGAACCTTCCGGGCTTTCTTCATTTTATCGGGCTTTCGATTAGACTTTCGAGTATAGACGGGTATATAATAAAAGAAAAGAGAAGCGAAGCCGGAGGAGGAGCGTATGCTGCTGTATTTTATTATCGGGATTCTTTTAATTTTTATGGGTTTGTCCGTTCACGTATTCAAATGGTATTTTCTTATTTCCGGTTACAACACCATGCCGAAAGAAAAACAAGCGAAGGTGGATACAAAAAGGCTAGGCCTTTCGATGGGCATCTACTTTTATGCCAACGGCTCCGTCTGGATCATTTTCGGCATCCTTCATGCACTCGGAAGCAAACCGAATATTTTAATACCTATTGTGTTTTTCGGAATTTCCACCGGATACTTTCTGATCAAAGCCCAAAGGTTTGACGGAAACATTTACAATGAAAAAGGAAGCCTTCGAATAGGCAAATGGAAGCAATTGTTGGGGCCTTACGGAACCTCGATTTTAGCTTTCATTCTTGTAGCCGTAATGTTTATTGTATTTTCCCAACCGACGAAGGTTACCGTTTTAGACACCGGGTTTCAAATCCACGGCATGTACGGCGGCACTTATTCGTGGGAATCGATAAAAGAAATCAATTTGACGGATAATCTGCCGGTCATCCAAAGAAGGACCAGCGGTGCGGCTATCGGTCCGAATTTAAGAGGGCATTTTACAACGGATATCGGGCCTGTAAAGCTTTTTGTCAATCAACAGCTCCCGCCCTTTATATTCCTTCGCATCGACGATAAGATCATCATTTTGAACTTGAAAACCCCCGAGGATACAAATAATTTGTACCGGAGTATACTGGAGCGAATAAAATAGGGTTTTGCGGCACGTATTTTTAAAAAGTTATTGACATATGTCAATAATGTTGTATAATGAAAATATAAATGACATATGTCATAAACCATAAGGAGGTGTGCCGTATGCCCGGAAGAGACGGAACGGGTCCTACAGGAGCGGGACCGATGACGGGAAGATGCAAGGGATTTTGCTCGGGTTCCATGTATCGAAGATCCGGATTTGGACACGGATTCGGCAGAGGCTATTTCTATGGTATGACTTCCGATACAAGCTGCAAAGAAATGCTTCGGGTTCAAAAAGAGCGGCTGCAAAACCGCTTAAACCGTGTAAACGAGCAATTGGAGAACTTAAAATAACCCAAACATCAAAATGACCGGAGGACGCTCCGGTTATTTCTTATCAATACGAGGTGATTTTATGCCGAGACCAACCAAACGACGAAGAGTTTGCCGTATGCCTGAAAACAGCCGTTTCGGTCCCTTGAATGACGGTTTAGGATCGAAAGCAACGGTGGTAATGACCGTTGACGAATATGAAACCATCCGGCTCATCGATTTCGAAGCCCTTACCCAAGAAGAGTGTGCAGCCTTAATGGACGTAGCACGTACAACGGTTCAGGGGATCTATGCCCAAGCGAGAAAAAAGCTGGCGGAAGCCTTGGTTACGGGTAAAATGCTTATAATCCAAGGCGGAGAGTACCGACTTTGCGAGGGTTTCGAGGGGAAAAGCTGTAAAAGAAAAGGATGTCACGGAAGAGGACATGGAAGAGAGTGATAATTTGAACCGATATTTTCTAGTCTTAAAATATATTCCATGAAATGTATATGATATAATAAATAAAAAACGAGGAGGAGGTAAAAGAATGGCCAAGTATATTTGCTCCGTATGCGGATACGTCTATGACGAAGCAAAGGGCATACCGGAGGACGGAATTGCGCCGGGTACATCATGGGAAGACATACCGGAGGATTGGGTGTGCCCTATTTGCGGTGCAAGCAAAGAAGAATTCCGTAAAGAAGAGGGCGCTCCGTCTGTGGAAGCAAAACCAAAGCCGCTTATGGCGGAGCCGATGGAAGACGAGGAGCTGACACCGTTGGAGATGAGCATTCTTTGTACCAATTTGGCACGGGGATTGGAGAAACAGTATAAACCGGAAGAAGCCGCGCTCTTTTTTGAGCTGGGTAAATATTTCGAATCGGCGGCTCCACCGGCGGAAAATCCGAGCTTTGACCGGTTGGAAGAGCTTTTGGACAAGGATATGGAGGAAGGAATCCCCGCTGCGAATGCGGCAGCCGCCGATGCAGGAGACCGCGGAGCCAAGCGGGCTTTGGTTTGGAGTGAGAAGGTCACCCGCATTCTTAAGTCTTTATTGGCAAGATACCAAAAAGAAGGCGAGGCTTTCTTTGAAAACACGAATGTGTATGTTTGCACGATCTGCGGCTTTGTATACATAGGTGATACTCTTCCCGACGTTTGTCCGGTATGTAAGGTACCGAATTGGAAGTTTGAAAAAATGGAAGGGGGTCGTGTTCATGTCTAAGAAATATGCCGTTCGAAATATTCGGTTGTGTTCTAAAGACTGCTTATGCCTTTATGTTTGTCCTACCGGCGCTACGGATACGGAAAACAGCATCATTGATGTTACAAAATGCATCGGATGCGGTGACTGCGCAGACGCATGCCCCTCCGGAGCCATATCCATGGTGCCTATCGAATACCCCCCGCAGCAACCGAAAACCGACGAAGTTGTTTATGCAATGAAGCGGCTGCTTAGAAGCAAAGCCGATCAAGAGAGCATTGCATCGGCACTTCCGGGTAAGCTTGCCGCTGCTTTCAAGCAAGCGAACAGGCGAATGGCGGAGGACCTCATACGCGAAGCGGGATATATGCTGCCCCAAAGCTTAAATACAAAGAGGTTTTTGGAATCCCTTTTGGAAAAACCCATGCCGGAAGACTTTCCAAAAGAAATCGTGGAAAAGCTGCTTCATTCTTTGGATTTCGAGAAAGAAGCGAAATCGGATAACCGTTATGCGGCAACCGAGACGAGCAAGAATCTTACGGATGCATTCTCCGGAGAAAGCCAAGCGAGAAACAAGTACACCTATTTTGCGGAAGTGGCAAGCAGGGAAGGGTATGAGCAAATTGCGGAGCTCTTTTTGAAAACCGCTCGAAACGAACAGGAGCATGCTCGTCTATGGTTTGAGGCTTCCGGAGGTTTGGAGGATACGGCAAAGAACCTTTTGCATGCCGCCGAGGGTGAGCACTATGAATGGACGGACATGTACGCGCGTTTTGCAAAAGAGGCGGAGGAAGAGGGCTTTCACGATCTGGCCCAAAAATTCCGCAAGGTTGCGGATATAGAAAAGGCTCACGAAGAACGTTATCGGAAACTGTTAAGGAACGTAGAATCCAAGGAAGTTTTCAAAAAAGAAGTAGAAACCGTATGGGAATGCCGCATATGCGGATATACGGTAGCGGGTAAAGAAGCCCCGGGGGTATGTCCGGTATGTAAAAACTCCAAGTCCTTCTTCGAAGTGCGAAACGAAAACTATTAATGCCTCTAAGAGGTTAAGAATAAAAAGTACTTGCTAAATTGGGCAAGTACGTTTTTCGTTGTACAAGAATCAAGGAGCGGGTATAATAGCGATAAACATATATTTTCCGAAAGGTATATTTGCCTCAAGATCTATGGAACAAGCTCATGTCTACCTTCGCCTTGGAGACTTACGAAAGAGCATGGCATTCTTTGTTTACATGTCAAGAACTGTTCCGGGAGGTATCGGCGGAGGTTGCGAAAAAATTGGGGTATTCCTATCCCGAGTACGATAAAAGCATGACGGAATATACGGAAAGCTTGTTTTTGCGATACGGCTTTAGCGAGTAAAGCACTTTTCCGTTGACAGGATATAGTCCAAGCTTTCTTTTGCACATAGGAAAGGATCCTTCAAATGGCTTTCTTGCTCGGAAAGCCCGTACATTACCCCCGTTTCGATGCAAGCATTGAAAACGATAGGCCAATCGATCTTTCCTTGCCCTACGGGGACTAAGTGCTCGCTGCCGTCAGGAAAAACGGTGTAATCTTTAAAGTGGCAGATGTGAATTCTTCCCATGTATCGTTCAAGGACGGATACGGGGTCCGCTCCGGCCTTTACGGCATGGTAAATACATAAGGTAAGGCCGATCTCATCGGGAAGGTCTTCCATTATCTTATCAATGGCCCGTATGCCGTTGACAAGATCGAAATTGTACCATAAAGGATGAAACGTCAAACCGATGCCCTTCTCCTTTAGGAGCATTGCGATTCTTTTCATTTCCGTACAAAAAAATTCAATCCCGTCTTCCGTCATCATATCCTTCGGAACGGTGCTGATACATAAGGTAGAGCTGTTCCATATACGGTTCATGGCGATAAAACGATCCAAATCCTTTCGGACTTCTTGAAAGCCGTCTTGAGTGGCGATGCATACAAGGCCGGTCTCGTCCAGAGCCTCTTTAACGGACTCCATAGGGACGTCCGGATGAATCCATTGAAGCTGTACGTATCGGTAACCGATTTCTTTTAACCTGCGGAAGGTGCAAAAAACGCTTTCGGGAGTCGTAAGGTAATCCTTCAAGCTTGATACTTGGTAGCCTATTGCCGTCATGGGGGTCTCCTTAGAAAATTTAATGGATTAAAACCATTGTACCGGATTTTCCATCGGCGATAAAAGATTCTTTAAAATAAAAACCGTTCCCTATAAAATATGTGTATAATAAAGGCAGGTAGCAAGCGCTAAAAAGGAAAGCGAGAATGTTATGAATAACCGAATACTTGTTGTAAGCGAAGGAAGGTCTAACGACCTTTTGGATGTACTTACCGTAAACGATGTTCATTTTGGATAACCCGGTTATCGCAAACGGACGGCTCCGCCCCTTTCGGGCACTACAACGGGTGGTATTTGGACTCGTTGTTTTTGGCATACAAGGTATTGGGAGATGAAAAATACTTGGAAACGGCCAAAAAAGGTATGGGTCATATCAAAGCCGTTTATCCCTTCACCTCTTGAGAGCATTCTGAAACCCAAGAGCGGTGCCGGTTGGTGCTTCCTTGTGCCATGCAGTATTTTGCCACCGGAAAAGAAGAAGACAAAGCCTTTTTGTATCGGGTTGTCGAGGATTTACAAAGTTTAGGCACAAAAACGGAGCATACTTTGAAGCTATTTCGTAACCCGGAACCCGTGCTTTTTAATGCTTTGGGAGGATATCTTAAGATACTTTTTAAAAGCGCAGCTTCATAGCGAGGACAAGGTGATCGACGGCGTTTGGGCAAGAGCCTTTGACGTAAATCTGAAAGAAGTCTACCGGCACATAGGTTATTGGAAAAATATTATTAATCTCTTATCCTTTGGAAAATATAAAAATCGAAAGGAAGGATTTCGCGATGAAAACCCTAAGAAAGGTAAAAAAGGTCACGAAAGGTGTATCGACAACGGACGGAGCGGGAGTAAAGCTTGTCCGCGTGATCGGATACAACGATACGAAGGATTACGATCCTTTCCTGATGCTGGACGCTTTCGATTCCGTAAACCCGGATGACTATACCAAAGGATTTCCTTGGCATCCCCACCGGGGCATCGAAACCGTAACCTACTTGATCAACGGTAACATCGAGCACGGTGACAGCTTAGGAAACAAAGGCGTCATTCGGGACGGAGACTGCCAATGGATGACGGCAGGCTCCGGCATTATTCATCAAGAAATGCCCAAAGCTTCCCCCCGTATGTTAGGCGCGCAATTGTGGCTAAACCTGCCGGCAAAGGACAAAATGACTTTGCCTGCGTACGGAGATATTCGCTCCGAGGACATTCCCAAAGTGGAGAAGGACGGCGTAACGATCCGTATCTTGTCGGGAGAATACGAAGGACAGAAAGGGGCTTTTGAGGGAAGGTATATCAAAGCCGTGTATTTGGACGTGGAGCTTTCCGCCTGTCGCGAGTGGAGCTTTGAAACCGACCCGGATTCTACCTTGTTCATCTACATGTTTTACGGAAAAGGCATCTTTGACCCCGAAAAAAGCATCGAGAATCCGAAGGATGTTTTTGACGAAAGACAAGCGATCTTGTTCGGAGAAGGTTCCGTCTTTTGGATTAAAGGCGCAGCGGATACCCGCTTTATACTCCTTTCGGCAAAGCCCATTAAAGAGCCGATTGCATGGGGCGGGCCTATTGTCGTGAACACTAGGGAAGAACTGAAATTGGCTTTCGAAGAGCTACGTAACAATACATTTATAAAATCCCATGATATACGTTTGTAAGGAGGGGACACCATGGCAGACAAAGAAAAAATCGTGAAAATCGCAGGCCTTACGGGAAGCTTAAGGAAAAACTCGTATAACAAAGCGGCCTTGATGGCGGCAAAGAAGCTGCTTCCCGAAAATACGGAGCTGGAAATTTTGGACTTATCCGATATTCCTTTTTTCAATGAAGACGTAGAGGAAGAAGGGATCCCCGATTCGGTCCTTCGACTCAAGGAAAAGCTTTCGGAAGCGGATGCCCTCTTAATTTCCACCCCGGAATACAATTATTCCATACCTCCGGTTTTAAAAAATGCAATCGACTGGGTGTCCCGAGGCGACGATACCCCCATATATGGAAAGTATTTGGGTCTATTAAGCGCGTCACCGAGCCCTCTCGGAGGAGCAAGGGCGCAGTACCATTTGCGGCAGGTTTGCGTTTGCGTCAATCTGATCCCCTTAAACGAACCGGAGATTTTTATCGCATCCGCTCATACTAAGTTTGACGAAAAAGGGGAGCTTAAGGACGAGACGGCAAAAGAATTGATAAAAGAACTCCTTGCGGAGTTGGTGAAGAAGGTAAGATGCCAAAGAGAGGAAAACGGATAATCGGTTCCGTTTTTCTTTTCATAACAAAGGGAGGTAGAAAGAAATGGCAGGCGGTCAATATTTTAACCCCGAAAAGGTAGAATGCATTCGTAAAAACATTGCTTCCTATGATTGGGCGAAAGCCCTTTCCAAGGAAGCCGTAGACAAGGCCGATACGTTGATCGGCTACGGTAAACACTATTGGTGGACGCTTCCTACCCCTAACGAGCTGCCTCGATGTTTACCCCCGGGACACATTAACAGCGGGTGTCCTTTTTGCGGCGACGAGAACTTTTTGAAGTTCGGAAGCAGAGGCTGGATTCCTCATATCGTAGGGAACAAGTGGAAGATGGAATGTAAAAATTGCGGCGGAATATTCCCTTCCAACGACTTTAAAAGCTATTACGAATCCGGGTTGGACGAATTGGGAATTTTCCGCAGCAGCAAGGCCGACCCGTCCTACTTGGTCAACACCCTGTACCCGGAAAAAGGTCCGGACTATATGGTGGATGACGGAAGAGGCTATGTGGATGAAACGAACAACCGTTGGTCCTTTGTCGCCTTTTATAACCACTACGGTTTATGGGCAAACTGGGACGACGACGGAATCGACGGCGGAATCATCCTAAGCGGGGCCAAGAAGATGTCCGAGGCTTACGTATATACCGGCAAAACGATTTATGCATTGTACTGCTTGCTTCTGCTATATAAGGTGGCACTTCTTTATCCGGATTTGGACTTGAACGTTTGGATGAGGCTACCCGGAAGACCCTACCGCAATACCGACGGTTTTTCCTTGCAGGGGAAGGCTACGGGAAGAATATGCGAGGCCATTCTTGCGAGAAATCTTTGCATGGCGGCGGATGCGGTAATGCCGGTGCTGCGTACCCATAAAGAAGAAGCGGAAAGCTTCTTTTCGGAGTTTGCTTCGGTTGATGCGGAGCAAATTGAAGAAACCATTGTTGACGGCTTGCTAAGGCAGGTTTTCATCGGCGTTCAAAACGGCAGCATCGGCGGAAACGAGGGTATGTACCAAAGCGCGCTGGCCATAGCCGCCGTTTGCATGGGCGAATGCGAGGAATCGAAAAAATGGATCGAGTGGCTTTTTCAAGACGGTGAAGTCATTGCAAAAAACGACCCTATAAGAGTTCGAACGGAGCGGAAAACCGGCGGCAATTAGCTCGGAATTTTGTACGATAAAGTCAACGGAGACGGCTTCGGTAACGAAATCTCTCCTACCTATAATCGGATCTGGCTGGTGGAGTTTTCAAGGATAGCGGATATTCTTTCCAAGTATCCGGGTATCAAGGGAACGAAATACGATTTGAATACTTTACCGAAAATGAAAAAAATGTATAAAAGCTACCCGAATATCGTAATCGACAGAGACTATGTTCCCAAAAACGGAGATACCGGAAGAACCGGAGATCCTTTATATGTTTTTGAAGACGGTTTGCACCAAAAAATATTATTAACGGGATACGAAGCCACCGGAGATATGGACATTCTAAAGTATTACAATATTTGCTTCCCGGAATCGAAGAACGGCGTTTTCGGATTTTTAGATATCGAGGATCCGAAAAAAACGATGAGCCTTTTGCAAAAGGCGGCGGAAGAAGAGTTTGTCCATAAAAAATCCGTCTACTTGGCAGACTACGGGAAT
>JAAYHZ010000332.1 GCA_012744235.1 Clostridiaceae bacterium | reverse complement strand
TTGGTATCCATATCGTTTTGGTTTATGGCTTACAACGCGGTTACCACCGCTTTCTCCAAGTACGCCCAGGATTTTTTGAAGCTTGAAGGAGGCGGATTTGCAGGAAAAATGCTTCTGGCTACGGCAGCGGCTATCATTACCTACATCCCTTCCGGTTTGATAGCATCGAAAATCGGAAGAAAAAAGACCATCATGTTGGGGATTCTTTTGATGTTTGTATGCTTCTCCTTGGCCTTTACATACACCGAATACAAACCCTCCATGAATATTCTTCTTGTATTTATCGGCGTAGGGTGGGCTTTAATCAACGTAAACTCTTATCCGATGGTGGTCGAAATGTCCAAAGGATCGGATATTGGCAAATATACGGGATATTATTACACCTTCTCCATGGCGGCTCAGATACTGACGCCCATATTATCCGGAGCGCTGCTGGAATTTGTCGGATACCGCACCTTGTTCCCCTATGCGGCGGTGTTCATGGCATTGGCCTTTTTAACCATGACGGCAGTGCGGCACGGCGACAGCAAGCCGGTACCTCCGAAAGACAAATTGACCATGCCGGATGGATTGGATTGATAGGAGGGATGTGAAGAGGTTTGCATATATTTATTGCGGTTCTGCTGTTAATCTTTTGCTTGGTGTTGTTTTTGGTGAAGCCCGGGAAAAGAAGAACGGAGTCCTTGGAAACGAAATATTTTGCCCACAGAGGACTGCATGACGATACCGTTCCGGAAAATTCTATGGAAGCTTTTCGGCGGGCGAAAAACCGTGGATACGGTGTGGAACTGGATGTACAGCTTACGAAGGATCAAAAGCTTGTGGTTTTCCACGACAATGATCTTGAAAGGATGTGCGGTGTTAAGAAAAAGGTCGACGACTTAACATACGAAGAACTGCTGCAGTATCCTTTAAAAGGCGGTGGCGATCGTATCCCTCTTTTGGAAGATGTCTTAGGGCTGTTGGAAGATGTACCGGTGATTTTGGAGGTCAAAACCCAAAGAGGCGAAAAAGATTTGCGGGCGTGCCCGGCGGTTTGCGAGGCTATAGACAGGTATAAAGGGAAGATTTATGTGGAGTCCTTTAGTCCTTTTGTTATTCGGTGGTTTAAAAACAATCGTCCGGATATAATAAGAGGGCAGTTGTCCATGGATTTTATAAAAAACAGGACAATATCGATTATCGGTGCCATTGCAATGAAAAACCTTTTGGTAAACTGCCTGTCCGGACCGGATTTTATAGCATACAGAAATAAAGACAAGTCTCTAGGCTTTTGGTTGGTTAAGACCTTTTTTAACCCTTTGATCGTGCTTTGGACCGTCACAAGTCCGGAAGAGTTTCATAGCCTTCCGAAGGACGTTCACGGGGTCATTTTTGAGAAGTTCACAATACCTGCGGATAAATGAGGATAGGAAATTTGACAATCCGACTTTCATTCCCTATATTATATATTATATAACGGCTCACACTTCTACTTAGTCTCAATCCGTAGGAATATGAAGAGAATCAAATAATAAAGAGAATCATAAAAGAAAGGCGGTGACAAGCTCGGTTAATCAATCTTGTTACTACCAAGAATTGAAAAAACCGGGTGTAATAGTGAATACGGAAGAAGTCAGGAACATTTTATGGGAAAATACCCGTATCATTAAGGATAATACGAATAAGGCTTTTTCTCCTTTGTGCGAAAAGTACGGACTGACCATGATGCAGGGAAGAATCATTACCGAATTGCATCATTACGGCCCGAAATCCATCGGCAATTTGGCGGAAAGCGTTGCCGTGGCGGGAGCCAACTTGTCTGCCATGTGCTAGAGAATGGAAGAACAAGGCTTGGTCGTTCGTAGAAGAGATCCCTCGGATGAACGTATGGTGATGGTGGATCTCACGGAATACGGCAGGAGTATTGCCGACGATATCGACAAAACGTTGATGATGAAGCTGCAAAAGATATTGGAAGAATCGGATATCGGTGTGATTAACGACATCGTAAAAGGAATGGTTCTTCTAAACGAACTGCTGACACGAATCAGTGAGACAAAGATAAACGAACATCATATATAGGAAATGAAGAATATAAAAAAGCCTTTACATTATAAACTGTAAAGGCTGTTTTATTTTGTACAATTATTGTTATGCGTCTATCAATTCTCCCGTCTTTTCCTTTCGGCCGGGTCTTTCCGATCTTTTTTCTTGCTTTTCACCGGCTAATTCTTCGTCGGGCTGTTCCTGTACGTAAACCACCGCTTTTATCATTTGGTGGTCCGTAATTTCAAGAACCTTAATGGATAACCCGAAGGCTTCCAGCTCCGGGGTAGCCCCGTCATCCGGAACATAACCCAACTCGCCGAATACAAACCCGCCGAAGGTTTCGAAGTCGTCTACGGGAAGGAGAACTCCCAGCTGCTCGGAGACTCTTTCCAAGGGAACGAATCCGAGTATTTTCCAAGTCCTTGAGTCGATACGCTCGATTTCCGGTTCGATTTCCACTTCCGGGTGATCGTCTCCCAAGTCGCCTACCAGCTGCTCCAAAAGGTCGTTCATGGTGATGATACCGTTCATACCGCCGTATTCGTCCAACACGATTGCGAAGTGGTTGCGAGTAGCCTTCATATTGCGGAATAAAACGTCGGTTTTCACGGTTTCCGGTACAAAGTAAGCCGGTTTCACGGCATTTTTCAATACGCTGTCTCTGGATTTGTCTTTCAATCTGTAGTAATCTTTTATGTTTAAAATTCCGATGACATTATCCATGGTTTCGTCACAAACGGGATAAATGGTATGTCGACTTTCGGTTATGGTTTCATCCCACTGTTCGGGAGTTTCGTCCAACCACAATACCACCACCTCGGTTCGGTGGGTCATAACCTCCTCGGCGGGTTTGTCGGCGAACTCGAAAACATTCTGAATCATTTCTTTTTCCGTGTGGGTTACGGCCCCTTTTTCGGTACCTTCATCCACCATCATACGGATTTCTTCTTCGGATATGTTGTTATCCGCCGCTTCCGGATCAATGCCCAATAACCTTAAGACACCGTTTGTGGATACGGTCAGGAGCGCCACCAAGGGAAAGAATATTTTCGATAAGCCGTAGAGCATTCCGGACAAGCCCAAGCTTAATTTTTCGGCGTTACGCATGGCGATCCGCTTCGGCACCAGTTCTCCGAACACCAGCATGAAGTAGGACAAAAGGAGCGTAATCAACACAACCACAATGTTGTTTAAGGTGGCTTGCGGCATTTTGACCCCTAACTCCAATAATCTGTGCACGATTCTGTCCGAGAAGTTATCCGCGGCAAAAGCGCTGGCTAAAAAGCCGGCAAGGGTAATACCTACTTGAATGGTTGCCAAGAAACGTGCAGGTTGATTTGTTAAATTGTTCAACTTCGATGCACGTTTGTCGCCTTCCGCCGACAGTCGTGCGATCTTATTCTCATTCGTAGAAAGAACGGCAATTTCAGCACTGGCAAATATTGCATTGACTAATATCAAAAACAATTGAAACAGCAGTTGCCAAAAAATAGAGCCATCGTCTGACAAAGAAAAAACCTCCTAAATTTTCGTATCACAATGAATCATTGTGCCAATAATGAGAGTGTACCCCGTTCTACGGTTATTCATATGCACAGCTCTTCACACCTATTTTTATACAAAAAAAGCACAAAAACATGGTCGAATAAACCCAAAATGTTCTCGTGCTTTTTATGGTTCCATATTTACTTATATATTTGCTATATCCGCCAAAAATTTTAGTAACAGTACATCGCTCAGGTAAAGGCGAGTCGTCCATTGATTAAAGATTCACTCCTATCTTAGTACGAGTAATCATACTACAACCGGGTCATTTAGTCAATAGCTGAAAACGGTACGATAGCGTCAATATACATTCGGAAATAAAAAGAGAGAGTTCACCCTTATGATAAGA
>JAAYHZ010000331.1 GCA_012744235.1 Clostridiaceae bacterium | reverse complement strand
TCTTATCATAAGGGTGAACTCTCTCTTTTTATTTCCGAATGTATATTGACGCTATCGTTTTTGTATGCCTGCAGCGAGATATCCCTTTTTTATGATATACTAATTAAAACGAAAAACGATTTTATTAACAGACAAAACGGAAACGGGAGGATACGGATGAAGCTCATTTTTTGCGGCGGAGCCGAAGAAGTCGGCGCAAGCTGTTTGTTTTTTCAAATCGACGGCAAAAATTTTCTTTTTGATTGCGGTATGAGAATGACCAAGGCAAAGGACAATTTACCGGATTTTCGTATTATCCAAGAAAACGGAGGTATCAACGGGATCTTTGTAAGCCATGCCCATATGGACCATATCGGTGCGCTGCCCGTTATAAGCCGCGAGTATCCGGATGCACCCATTTTCTGTACCTTTGCCACAAAGGATTTGATACGGGTTTTGCTTTACGACAGCTTAAAGATCATGGAAAAGCAAGAAGCGGAAATACCGGTCTTTTCCGAAGGCCACGTGGTAAGCATGCTGAACCGAATCCTTTGCTATAATCCCGGCAATGAAATCCGGATAACCGACGATATCAAGGCGATGTTTTTTAATGCCGGTCATATTCTCGGAGCCGCATCCGTTTACATAACCTCCAAGGAAGGCTCCTTCTTTTACAGCGGGGACTTTTCCGTAACGCCCCAATTGACGGTGGAGGGAGCCGCCATCCCGAAGCTTCGGCCGGATGTTGCCGTTTTCGAATCCACTTACGGGGATCGCCTTCATTCCAACAGGCAAAACGAAGAGAAGAGGCTTGTGGAAACCGTAAGAAAAACAATCGAAGATAAGGGCAAAATATTGATTCCCGCCTTTGCCTTAGGAAGAGCCCAAGAAGTGATCCTTATCTTGAAAAGAGCCATGAATAAAAACGAGCTTCCCGAAATCCCGGTGTACATAGACGGAATGGTGAAGGATGTCTGCACCATTTACGAAAACAATCCCAACTACCTGCGAAGCATCCATGCTAAAAAAGTATTAAGAGGAAGCCGTATCTTTACCGACGACAATTTTCGAAAGGTTACGGACCATGAAATGCGAAAGCAAATCTTGGAGTCCTCCGAGCCTTGCTGTATTGTATCCAGCTCCGGGATGTTAACAGGTGGACCCAGCCAAGATTACGCCAAGGCCTTGTTCACAAAGGAAAACAATTTTATCGCCATTACCGGATACCAAGACGAGGAAGCGCCCGGAAGAAGCCTTTTGGCTTTGGCGGAGGCCAAGGACCAAGAAGAAAAGGTCATTACCATCGACGGCGTCCATTACGAGGTCAAATGCGGCGTAGGGAAATACGGGTTGTCCGCCCATGCCGACAAGTCCCAAATCACCGCCTTGGTAGAAAGATTGGCGCCGAGAAGAATTTTCTTTAACCACGGAGAAGCAAGCGTGATCCGGGAATTGGCAGGCGACGTAGCCAAGAATATCTATGCCCAAATCATCGTTCCTTCCAACGGGGAAGTATTCGATATGAATATTCGGAATCCCCGAAAGCAAATACAAAAAGAAAAACCGGCCTCCATGGGAAGACCGGATCCCTTAACGGAAGAAAACATACCGATATTGCGAGAATACATTCTTTCTCTTCCGAATCCATATAAAGGATTCACCGTGGAAGAAATTCATTACCTTTGGTACGGGGAAGACCCGAAGGAAGAACAAGCGGAAGAGCTGAACCGGCTTTTGAACGGTACCCGATATTTCAAACACGACTTTAAAAGAACCTACATCTTCCTTCCGGCAACGGAGGACGAGCTTATGGAGAGCGTTAACGACGGCATCATGGAAATCAACGAAATGCTTCGCTTTGCCGATGAGTTTTTCCCGAAGGAAGCGGGGCTGTCGAAAAAAGGAGCAAGGTACGAAGAGAAAATCGCCCTTTTAAGCTTTGATTATCCTAAAATGGCCAAGGAAAGGTACGGGCATTTGATAAAGGAATTCGAAGAAAAAACCGGCTGGTCCGTGGAAGTTAACGAACAGTGCAACACCAATGCGGCGAAAAAATTAATCACCGTGCTTTTGGAGCGGTACGGTTTGGCTCCGGGGAAGATATCCCACTACCAAGAAACGGATACCTTTGCCGTGAAAACAAGCAAAACGGAGAAAAAAGAAGAAATCGAAAACCGATTTTTCGAGTTAACCGGATTGCCTTTGAAGCTGGAGGAAGAAAAAGGCTTATCCGTTCCCATAAACGTATTGAACGGAGCAAAGGCCGAAGAACCCCTGGAGCAAAACAGAGCCATGACGGCTATCGATCTGTTTTTTCAGGACAAAAAGCATAAGCCTTACAAAAAAAGCGTTAAGATAAGCAAAGAGGGAAAAACCATCGAACTGTCCTTCATTACCCCGAAGATCGGCGAACGTTATGAAAAAGAGATGAAAGAATTGTCCCGTGCCATCGGATGGCCTTTGTCGGTAAACCCTTCTACCAACGATTTCGAGCTGACGATGCTTGCAAGAAAGATTTTGGAAGATCACGGCGTAAAGGACTACGGAAAAATCTCTTTCCACAAAAGCGAAGGCGGAGTGAAGGTAAAAAACGTGTCGGCTCCGGAAGAGGTTAAAATGGCCGTACAAAAGGATTTCTTCGAAGAAACAGGATTTCTTTTGATTTTGTAACAAAGTCACGGTAAAAACGACGCCTTTTCGTTACACTTGCTTTGAAAAACATTACGAAAAAGGAGTCGAATAATGAAGCAAGTGAAAAAACGAAAACGGCAAGCGAAGGTATACAAGGAAGAATGCGCCGCATGCGGCTGCTGTGTCCTTGTTTGTCCTCATGATGCGATTACCGTATACAAAGGCCTTTATGCCGCCGTTGACGAATCTTTTTGCATGGGCTGCGGGAAATGTGTAAAGGAATGCCCGGCATCCGTCATTACCCTCTCGGAGGTGACGGCATGAAAAAGCACCGGTACGATTATCTTTGGATCTTTTCTCTTGTCTATTTGATTCTCGGCTTTTTCAATATTTTGTTTGCTTGGATCGGCCTTTTATGCTTCTTTATACCCCTCTTCCTATCAATCGTAACCGGTACGAAGCTCTACTGCAATCGCTACTGCGGAAGAGGCAGGCTTTTTTCCCTTATAGGCGGGAAATTGGGGTTATCCCGTAAAAAGGACATTCCGCCATTCGTAAGAAAGCCTTGGTTTCGCTACGGGTTTTTGATCTTTTTTTTGACCATGTTTTTCTTGATGCTGTGGAACACTTGGCTTGTTTTTTCGGATGCTCGTTCCCTAAAAGAAGTCGTAACCGTTTTATGGACATTTAAGGTTCCTTGGCATTGGGCATATCGCGGGTCGATTTTTCCCGATTGGGCCGTCCAATTTGCATTCGGTTTTTATAGCATCATGCTGACATCTACCGTTTTAGGCCTTATCACCATGATTTTTTTCAAACCGCGCAGCTGGTGCGTCTACTGCCCCATGGGAACCATGACGCAGCTGATTTGTAGGCTTAAAAGCAAAGGAGGGATGAAAAGGAGAACGGATTTTGACCGGAACCGGATATGAGGGTTGGTAATATAATATAATAGAGGGAAGATGATGAATCGGGAAAAAAGTTGAAAAATTTTGATAAACATTGGAATAAGTAAATATAATTGTTAGAATTTGCTTTAGGTATTTACTAGCAATTGCGGTTCGTGTAAAATTAAGTTAATGTTTATTTGGAAGCTACATAACTTCGATTCGCAACAGGAGACGTGCATATGCCGGATACAATCCTATTGGTGGGAAATACGACAGCGGACCGTTTGACTATCCAATATGCGTTAAGTGACTACGTTATTCTGACAGCGCATAACACTCGGGAAGCACTCAATAAAATACAAGAAAGACACGATATCGATCTTTTGATCCTTCATCCTACCGTGCCTGCCGAAGAAGAACGACAGTTTATATACACCGTAAGGCACATGGAAGAGTATAAACACTTACGATTCATTATCATTGTTGACGAAGACTACAAGGAAGAGGATCCCTGTCTTAAAAAATCGGTAGAATACGTCATCCGACCCTATTGCTTGGAAAACTTAAAGCTAAGAGTGAGAATGCTTCTTCAGCTGCAGGAAATTCAGCGTAATTTTGACCATTTAATGAAGACCCACGATATGACGTTGGAAGCCATTTTAAACCAGGCTCCCGTAGGCATTGCCATCGTGAAAAGCGATGTTCCCATTACCGTGGATCGCTATTACTTAAGCATGGTGAATCCGGTTTACGAGAAAATTACCGGAAGATCGAGGGGGGAGCTTTTAAAAAACACCATCACAAGCATTACCCACCCGGAGGATGTGGTACAGGAGGGCCTGCATCTGGAGCAATTGCAATCCGGTCTCGTTGACAGCTATACCATGGAAAAACGATATATCAAGCCGGACGGATCCATTGTGTGGGTTCAACTGGTGACGGCTCGCTTGGACCTAAATAACCATTCCGACTACAGCCACATATGCATTGTCCAAGACATAACGAAACAAAAAGCCTTTGAGGCGGAGCTTTACGAAAGCGAACGCAGCAAATCCGTTTTGTTAAAGAACCTGCCGGGGATGGCGTACCGCTGCTTGTTCGTCCCGGAATACACAATGACCTTTGTTTCCGAAGGAGTCTATGACGTGACCGGGTACAAAAGCGAAAATTTAATTAATAATAAGGACCTGTCCTTCAGCGACCTGATCGTCCCGGAATACCGGGTTAGAATCTGGAACGAATGGCTCAAGGCGATCAAAAACAAAACCCCTTTTAAGCAGGAGTACGAAATCATTACAAAAAACGGAGAACGTAAATGGGTCTGGGAAATGGGCCAAGGCATTTTCGGACAGGACGGCAAAGTGGAAGCCTTAGAAGGAATTGTGGTTGACATTTCCGACCGAAAGGAACAAGAGCTTCGGGTCCAATACCTCATCGAGCACGATAACGTAACCGGCTTGTACAATCGAAACCGTTTGGAGGAATTGCTGACGGCGGACAAAGGGCGGTCCGGCAAAAGAGCTTTGGTCAAAATCAATTTAAGCAAAATCCATCTTCTTACCATTACCTACGGATACAATTACAGCACGGAGCTTACCCAGAAGGTGGCAAAGGCGCTATCGTCCCTTTGTTCGGAAGAATGCATGCTTTTTTCAACCCATTCCAGCCGGTTTTTGTTTTACGTGAAGGACTACAGAGGCAAGCAGGATTTGATGAATTTATGCGATCGCATTTTCAAAACCTTAAGCCCCATATTGCTCATTGAAGGTGTGGACATCGGGGTGGGGATTTTGGAAATCGTCGATCCTTACCAAGATAATGATTCGGCGTTAAAGAATGTGCTGTTTGCCTCGGAAGAAGCGCTAAATCGCTCCAACCAAGGCTATTCCTACGCATTCTTCGATGAAGACATGGAAATGACCTTGATACGCCCTGAGGCCATAAAGGACGTTTTGGATGTCATTGCACAAGGAGACGAAGAAAGATTCTTTCTGGTGTACCAGCCTATCATCGATGTGAAAACGGGACGCATCGCTTTCTTTGAAGCGTTGATGCGAATCTTTTGTCCCGAGTTAGGCACCGTATCGCCTAACGAGTTCATCCCCGTAGCGGAGGAAACCAAATTGATCGTGCCTATCGGGAAGTTGATCTTCACAAAGGCGTTTCATTTTCTGAATAAAATCAACGAAGCGGGAGGAGATTTGACGGGAATAACCGTAAACGTCTCGGCCATTCAGCTTTTGAGAGACGAATTCATCCCGAGCTTGATAGAGCTTCTGGAGCAAACGAGCATTCCTCCTTCACGTCTCATGATCGAAATTACCGAATCCACCTATATGGACAATTACCGAGAAATCAACAAAAAAATCAAAGCTCTGAAGAGTTTGGGAATGAAGGTGGCCGTAGACGATTTCGGCACCGGATACTCTTCCTTAATTCGAGTCCGAGAATTGCAGGTGGACTGCTTAAAGATCGATAAGTCCATCATACATAAGATCTCCTACCTGGACCCGAAAAAAGTCATTACGGGAGATATTGTATCCATGACCCACAAGCTGGACTGCTTTGTCGTAGCGGAGGGCGTGGAAGTGGAAAAGCAAAAGCAATATCTTTATGAAAATCACTGCGATATGATACAAGGCTACCTCATAAGCAAGCCTTTATACGAACAAGAGGCAATCGAATTTATGAAAAATTGGCATAGACAACAGCCGGAATGCAGCGTTTAAATTGGTGAATAGAAAGGTTTATGGCATGGAAGCAAAAGACCTTAAGAAAAACTTATCCATAAGAAACATGATTTTAATTCTGTTCATCTCTTCCATACTGGTGGCTGTTGGCGGGATTGGAATTATCATTTTTACCAATTGGTTCGGTTCCGTCCAAGAGATGACGGAATTTATGGCGGTACACATGAATGAACATATATATAATCAAGTTCATTCTTTCCTACATACGCCGGAGCATATGAACGACATGTACCGGCATGTCATCATGAATCATATTATTGATCTTTCCGTTCCGCAGGAGAGGAACCGTTTCTTTGCCGGTTCCTTAAACGTCCACAGCGAAGAAGTCTACAGCTTTGTCTACAGCAATGAAAACGGCGACTATTACGGAGCTCGAAGAAGCGAAAGCGGAGGAACGGAGGTAATCATCGCCGATGCGGAAACAAAAGACGAAGCTTGGTACTATTCCGTCAACGAGGATTTAACGGTAAAAGAGGTTGCTCGTCGAGTTAAACGCAACGATCCCCGAAAACAAGAATGGTATATAACCGGCAAAAACGCCGACGGTCCCGTTTTTGCCTCCGTGTACACACACTCCCTTATGAAGGAGCTTTGCCTGCCTTACGTTCAGCCCGTTCGCCGCGAAGACGGATCCTTCGAAGGCGTTTTGAGCGTTCATGTTCTTTTATCTTCCATCGACACCTTCCTTGACGAATCCGCCATGGAATACAAAGGATATGCCGTCTTGCTTGATAAGGATACCATGGGGATCATCGCCAAGTCCGAAGGTACCGATTTTGATGTCGTTAATGTCTATGAAAAGTACATATCCGGGGGAAAACCGAATTTTCAATATTTGATCGACAGCGGAAATCTGTTTGTAAACGTGAAAGAATTGCCCATTGGAAAATCCACATGGGTGGTCTTAACGGCTATTCCGGAAACCCATTTGATGGGTCCCTTGGCCAAAAACGTTCGTATAACGCTGCTTCTTGCCGCCGCTGCCCTGCTGCTGGCCATTGTCGTCAGCTCCTTGATTTCCGATCGGTTCTTAAAATCCATCAGTCACCTTCTCCACGTTTCCGAATCCTTTGCGAAGGGAGATTTGACCAAACGAGTGTCGATTATACGGAACGACGAGATCGGCAGAATATCCCAAAGCTTTAACCGGGTGGCGGATACCATGCAAAACATCATTGACAACCTGGAAGCAACGGTGAAAGTAAGAACAAAAGAATTAAACGAAATTGCCGAATCCATGAAGGAGAACAAGGAAAGGCTGC
The DNA here is from genome assembly GCA_012744235.1 of Clostridiaceae bacterium. Lineage (GTDB taxonomy): Bacteria > Bacillota > Clostridia > JAAYHZ01 > JAAYHZ01 > JAAYHZ01. Next base: position 1,536 of record JAAYHZ010000331.1, on the reverse strand, counting down.
AGCTGATCTTGGACTCAACGGAGGAAGGAATATACGGAAACGACTTGGAAGGAAACTGCACCTTTTGCAACGTCAGCTGTTTGCGAATTTTAGGATACCGAAGCCAGGAAGACCTTTTGGGTAAGAATATGCACCTTTTGATCCATTACAAAAAACCGGACGGAACCCCTTACCCCATCGAGGAATGCAAGATCATGGCTTCCATGAAGTACAAAGCGGGCACCTACTCCGACGACGAGGTCTTCATCCGAGCCGACGGTACCCCGGTGAAGGTGGAATACCGATCCCATCCTCAAATCAAGGACGGGAAGGTTGTAGGGGCCGTTATCACCTTCTCCGATATTACGCAAAGAAAAGAAAAAGAAGCGGAAATCGAATATTTGATCAAGCACGATACCCTGACCGGATTGTACAACCGCAACAGCCTGCAAGAACACCTGAAGGCATTGGACCATAAGGACAATTTGCCGTTGTCGGTGATTTTTGCCGACATTAACGGATTGAAAATGACCAACGACATTTTCGGCCACACGGCGGGAGACGCTTTGATTCGAAAGTCCTCCGAAATCCTTATACACTCCTGCCGAAAACGAGACGTTATCGCCCGTGTAGGCGGAGACGAGTTTATCATTTTGCTGCCTAACACCCGATATGAAAACGCCCAAACGGTGGTGGGAAGAATTCGGGAAAGGTTTAAAACCGCCCGTATTGAAGCCGTAAAGTGCAGCATCTCCTTGGGAGTGGAAACGAAAACCGATGAAAAGCAGTCCGTCGAGGAAATCATCGCGTCTGCGGAAAACGCCATGTACAAGGACAAATCCATGAACCGGAAAGAGACCGGCACCGTTATGATCAATACCATCATCGAAACCCTCCATGCCAAAAGCAAGAAGGAAAAAGAACACTCCGAAAACGTAAGCCGGCTTTGCGAAAAAGTGGGAGAAGCACTGGAGTTGTCGGATACGGAAATCGGAAGGCTGTCTCGAGCCGGGTATCTTCATGATATCGGGAAGATCACGATGGACGGCAGCATCCTATCCGATTGGAAGGCAAAGTCGGAGGATTCGGAGGAAATGACGCGGCATTCCATTGTGGGATACCGTATCCTCAATTTGTTCGACGAAACGGTGGATTTGGCGGAAGCCGTCTATTACCACCACGAAAGATGGGACGGAAAAGGCTATCCCGAAGGAATTAAGGGCTTTGCCATACCGCTGATCTCCCGAATCATATCCATAGTGGAAACCTACGACCGAATCGCCAACCGAAACAAAGGGAACGCGGAAGGCCGAGAAAAAGCCCTTCGCGTCATTCGGGAGGGCAGAGGAACGCGATTCGATCCCGAAATTGCCGAGGTATTCTTAAAAATCGTATCGTAAGCACCTCCTTGCTCTTACCGGAACACTTTTTGGGATTTTTCGGTCTAAATATGAAAGAATAGAAAATGAAAAGCGATAAAAAATCCAAGCGCTTTTCATTTTTTCAAAAGGGAGGGAATACGATGAGAAAGAAAATGACGCTTTTGATAATGGCGGT
>JAAYHZ010000330.1 GCA_012744235.1 Clostridiaceae bacterium | reverse complement strand
CCCTAAAAGAGTCTTCGCCGTTAAGCTCAACGTATTGCCGTATCGATCCAGTAAATACTCGTTTCTTTTAGAGGATAAAACGTTCTTTCCCCAAACAATGGCCGCGGCACGTTTCATTTCTTCCGCAATACACCGGTTCAAATAATCATCCGATATATCGCGATAATCCGGCCGAATTTCTTGGATATGTCGGAAAAACATCTCCAAAACCGTATGGGCAACGGACCCGATACCCAAAGGCGTGATTTTTGAAACCTCTCGTTCCTTCGCCCTTATGCCGTACTCTAAAAAGAAAGAGAAAGGACAGGTTACGTAAGATTCAAAAGCCGAAACGCTGCCGATCAGCGGACGGCCGAAAAGCTCTTCCGCCAGACGAGCATCCATCGACTTATCGATATATGTCATGTTATAGGCTTTGTAAAGAAGGCGAACCCGTTCCGCCCAATCCTCCTTTTCTTCAAACCATTTCCTTACGGCATACCAGCCGGGCTCTTTTTGCAATCGCTCTTTGTCCGCCATTGCCCTTATCCATTCTTTAAAGGTGGATTCCGGCGTACCGATGCATTCCTCGAAGGACTTGTCTTTTTTGCTGACATTGCCTTCCATGGAAAGGGCGGAAAAAAGTCTTTTGATAACGGTGAAAACATAAGCCGGCCTAAGGTTTGCCCCCTTCATGTCCATGGAGGAGCAGCTGATAAAAAGCTTTTCCGAAGGAAGGCACAAGGTTTTATATAAAATGTATTTCGTCTCAAAGGTTCGGCTCAAGGTGTCCGGTGCCAACTCGATTCGGTGTTTTTCCAATAGACTCCTGTCGCCGTCCGATAAAATACCCTCGTCAAGGTTGATTCCCGGAAACTTTCCTTCGTTGGCTCCCAATATGAATACGGCTTTTACCTTACGGTTCATGGACCGCTGCACGTTTCCTACGTTCACTTGCTCCAAAGCCGGAGGCACGCTGCCGGATTCGTAGCCGGTTATACCGGATTCGATGAAATCTCTGTACCGAAGTACGGTATATTTTCGGTCTTTTAAGACATCCGTCGCCGTATCCAATAAATTCATGAAAGCGTTGTAGGCGGAAATGAAACGATTGGCATTCTCAAGGTTTCCTTCCTCCTTGAACTTTGCCGTCATTTTTTTATAATTTCTTAATACGCCGTATTGATCCAAAAATCCGTAAAGCCTAAAAAAGAAGGTTTTCGGATCGGACCTTGTCGGAAGTCCGTTGAAAAATGCTCTTATCTCCTCGATTACCGCATTTTTAATAATATTGATGTCGTCCTCGTTAAACAGGACGACGGAATTTCCTTGTTCCTTTATGAAATTCCATTCGATTTCTTCATTCCACCAAGAGCCTTGGATCCCGAATTTCAGTACGTAGTTTTCCAACATATCGATCTCTTCCATAGAGATATCCGTAAGTCCCGTTTTCAACAAAGAGAAAATATCTTCGGAACGATATCGATAGATATGGATGGAAAAGAGCGTACGGACGAATACAATCAATGGATTGTCGTCAATGGGTTTTTTCATATCGATAAAATACGGGATACGGTATTGGGTAAAAATCGAGCGAATATAGCTTTCGTAGTTTTCCATATCGGAACAAACAACGGAAATATCGCCGTATTTGTACCCCGAATCTCGTACCAGCCTCGTGATTAGAGATGCCGTTTCCCGAATTTCTTCGTAGATGTTTTCATAGATGTTTAGCCTGATATTTCGGACCGGTTCCTCGTACACTTTGGATGCGGCCGAGAAAAGGTTTTGTTCCAAATGAACAAGCTCTTTCGAGGCAAATCCTCGGGAAGAATCGGCTAATTTTAACGGTTTTTCAAAAGGCAAATTTTTCTCTTTTGCCAAAACCATAATCTTCTCGCAGGTGCGTATTACGGGGTAAAACAGCTCTCCAATAATAACTCTCTCGTCGGAGATTCGGTCGGTACAAGCGGTGATATTCACTCTTTGCGCATTCTCCATCAACCGATGTATCACTTCGTATTCGCAAGGAGTAAAGCCGTCAAATCCGTCGATCCATATTTCGTAATCGGTAAACAAGCGATCCTCCCGAATGGTTTGTGCCAACCAATACAAAGAATCGTCCGGATCCGTCAGATCCTCTATGGCCTTTTGGTACGCCCCGTATAAAAGAGCAAGATCATGAACTTTACCGTAGATGCTCGTGTTTTTATCCATTGAATTCAAGCATTCCTTAAGCTTTTCCTCTCGGACACCGTACCGCTTGAATTCGCTGATTAAGCTTGACAACCGGTTTATAAACGATACGGGGTCCTCCAAGCCTCCGTAAAGCATAAGCCGGTCTTTTTCTTGAAACAGAATATCGGTGAGTATCAAATTTTTGCCGGCCTTATTCACCTGCTTTTCATTGACGATGCCGTACTTGTTTTTCACCCAAAAGGAAAGCCTTTTAAAGCTGCACACCAAAACATCCGCCGCTATTTTTTCGCCGCCGATAGACAAAAGCTCCATTTCGCTTTGAAAGGAGAACTGCTCCGGTACAATCAACATGTAATTTACGTCGGGATTGCGAAGCCTTCTTTCGCATATTTGGTTCAAGCAGGCTCGGCTTTTCCCGCTTCCGGCTCTACCGTATATAAATCGTATGCTCACTGTAAACTCCTAACCTCTAATAATGATGGATTCGCTACTATTATAGCATATGGTTATTGTCTCATACCGCCTTTTCATATACAATAAAGTACGGTACCGAAAGAAAGCAAAAAAAGAACGGAGCTTATTTATGAACGGATTAGGAAATGAAAGAGAATTGGTTCAAGACAAATTGGTTTTACTTTATATTCTGAAAAAATTAGATATGCCGATTACCAACCGTCAGCTGACCCAGCTGGTTCTTTCCCATCGCCTTATGAATTACTTTATCATGCAGCAAATGCTGTTGGAATTGATCGACAGCGGCTACGTAGACGCCCAAATCGATGAAAACAAAGAACAAATAAAAATATCGCAGCAGGGTATCGATGTGCTTCAATACTTTATCGGTATGATACCCCCTTACCTTAAATTGAAAGTAGATACCAAAGTGTTACCGGATAACTCCATCGATAAGTTAACAAAGTATGCCACCGGGGAATACTATCCCGTAGGCCTTAAAAACTTTAACGTTCTTTTGAACATCAACCGGTCGGAAGAACATAACATGAAGATTACGTTAACGGTGGATGATTTGGACCTGGCCAAGAAAATTACGAAAAATTGGAACGAAAAATCCGATCTTTTGGCCGATCGGATTCTCGATATATTAAAAGATTCATAAATCTCAGAGCATAATAATCGGTTCTTCCTCGTTTCTCTTGTACAAAACGAATTTTCTGCCGATGACTTGCACTACCTCCGCCCCGGTTTGTCTTGCGATTTCATCGCTGATTTGCTTGGTGCTTTCCGGTACGTTTCTTAAGACGGATATTTTAACAAGTTCCTTATCAAATAATTCCCTGCGAGCTTCGTTGATCACGTTCTCGTTGATGCCGCCTTTCCCTATTTGTATCGTCGGGTCCAAACGGTTGCCCATCTTTCTCAGCATGGCTCTTTGTTTGCCGTTGATCATTCATTCACCTCCTGTATTCAAATTCAAAATCAATAAAGCGGACCGTATCTCCTTCTTGT
>JAAYHZ010000329.1 GCA_012744235.1 Clostridiaceae bacterium | reverse complement strand
CTTCCGCAGTAAAGTAAACGGCACCGGTAGCAGCTCCGGGAGAAGCCGGCAAACCTTTTGCAATGGGAATCGCTTTCTTTATCGCTTTTTCTTCAAAGGTAGGATGCAGCAGCGCATCTAACTGCTTCGGATCAACCTTCATAATCGCTTCTTCTTTGGTTATCAAGCCTTCCTTAACCAAATCAACGGCAATTTTTATTGCAGCGGCTGCCGTTCTTTTACCGTTTCTTGTTTGAAGCATGAATAACTTACCTTTTTCAATGGTAAATTCCATGTCCTGCATATCACGATAGTGCTTTTCCAAGATGTCGGCGACTTCCATGAATTGCTTGTAAACTTGCGGATTGACTTCCTTCAGCCTGTCCAAAGGCTCGGGGGTGCGGATGCCTGCTACCACGTCTTCTCCTTGGGCATTCATCAAGAATTCACCGTAAATCTTCTTTTCACCGGTGGAAGGATTTCGGGTAAATGCAACGCCGGTTCCGGAATCGTCGCCCATATTACCGAACACCATTTCTTGTACGTTAACGGCCGTTCCCCAATCGCCCGGAATATCGTTTAATCTCCTGTAAGTGATGGCTCGGGGGTTGTCCCAAGAACGGAATACCGCATGAATAGCCGCCATAAGCTGTTTTATCGGTTCTTGCGGGAAATCCGATCCTAAAGCATCCTTGTATATCTTTTTATACTCTTCGACGATCTTCTTTAAATCGTCAACGGTTAATTCATTGTCATAAGAATAACCTTTTTCTTTTTTTATGTCGTCCAATACGGCTTCAAATTTGGATTTCGGAACTTCCATCACCACATCCGAAAACATTTGGATGAATCTTCTATAGCTGTCATATGCAAATCTCGGATTGTTTGTAAGTTCAGCCAAACCTTCCACTACTTGGTCGTTAAGGCCGAGATTCAAAATCGTGTCCATCATTCCCGGCATCGATGCTCTTGCTCCCGAACGTACGGAAACAAGCAACGGATTTTTAGGATCACCAAACTTTTTACCTACTATTTCTTCGGTTTTCGCTAAAGCTTCGTATACTTGATCCTCGACATCTGTGCAAACCATTCTTCCGTCATTATAATACCTCGTGCATGCCTCGGTTGTAATGGTAAATCCTCTAGGTACAGGAAGCCCTAAGCCGGTCATCTCGGCTAAGTTCGCTCCTTTTCCGCCTAATAAATTTCTCATTTGGGCGTTACCCTCTGTAAAAAGGTAAACATATTTTGCCATAAAAATCCTCCTGTGTTGAACTTTGTTTCTTTATAGCCCACTTTTATTATTGCTATAGTTTGCCATATTTATTACTTAAATAATTCCAATTTTTAATTTTTATAATCGGTAATGTTACAAACATTGAAGCTGTGAATTTTAAGCATAAAAAATGGAATAAGTTCCGGTATATTTTATACTAACACTAAGAAATAATCAATCGTTTTCATTTTGTTTTGAAAGATAAATTTCATTTTGCAGATTGAATCCGGAAAATGATTATGTCGATAACGGATATGAAAAGAGCATAGCCGTTGCTTTTTGGCTATGCTCCGTTTCGCTTAGCCTGTCAAAAATCAAACTTCTTATCAAAGTAACTTACCAATTCGTCAATGGGGATACGTACTTGTTCCATGGAATCTCTGTCACGAACAGTTACGGCATGATCTTCCAAGGAATCAAAGTCAAAGGTAATACAATACGGTGTACCGATTTCATCTTGCCTTCTGTAACGTTTACCGATACTTCCGGTTTCATCGAATTCGCACACGAAACGTTTAATCAGACTCTTGTATATTTCGTAAGCGCCATCCGATAATTTCTTGGACAAGGGTAAAACGGCGATTTTAACCGGTGCCAAAGCCGGATGGAACCTCAATACCGTACGTACGTCTCCTTCGCTGATTTCTTCTTCGTCGTAAGCTTCGCATAGGAATGCCAAGGCAACACGGTCGGCACCTAACGAAGGTTCAATAACATAAGGAACATATTTTTCATTGGTAATCGGATCAAAGTAAGACAAATCCTCCTTGGAGTACTCCATATGTTGTTTTAAGTCGTAGTCCGTACGGTCGGCAATACCCCACAGCTCACCCCAACCGAAGGGGAATTTATACTCAATGTCTGTTGTCGCTTTGCTGTAGTGTGACAGTTCTTTCTCCGAATGATCTCTAAACTTTAAATTTTCTTCTTTTAGACCCAAGCTGAGAAGCCAATTGATGGAAAAGTTTTTCCAATAATTAAACCATTCCAAGTCGGTTCCCGGTTCGCAGAAGAACTCCAATTCCATCTGTTCAAATTCTCTTGTCCGGAATGTAAAGTTTCCCGGAGTTATTTCGTTTCGGAAGGATTTACCGATTTGACCTATACCGAAAGGTATTTTCTTTCTCGTGGTTCTTTGAACATTCTTAAAATTAACGAATATACCTTGGGCCGTTTCCGGTCTTAAGTAGATTTCGGAGCTTGTATCTTCGGTAACACCTTGGTAGGTTTTAAACATCAAGTTGAACTTGCGAATTTTGGTATAATTTTTCTTTTTACATACGGGACATACGATATTCTTTTCGTCAATATATGCGACGAGTTCATCGTTTGACCAACCGTCCACATTAATATTAATACCGTTTTGGCTATTGTACTCTTTTATCAAGTTATCCGCACGATGGCGAGTTTTACATTCTTTACAGTCGATCAAAGGATCGTTGAAGCTTCCGACGTGTCCGGAAGCAACCCATACTTGGGGATTCATTAAAATGGCGGAATCGATTCCTACATTGTACTCGCTTTCTTGTACAAACTTTTTCCACCAAGCCTTTTTTACGTTGTTCTTCAGTTCAACACCCAATGGACCGTAATCCCATGCGTTTGCCAGCCCTCCGTAAATATCGGAACCGGGAAAAACGAATCCGCGGTTTTTCGCGAGAGCTACGATTTTATCCATGGTTTTCTCTACTGTCATACTGACTCCTTCCCACATTTAGCTATATCAAGATAAGACTATAAATGTTATTTATCAAAAAATAAATTTTAAGTTAGTTGCTTGTCGTTTCTTCCGTGATAACGCTTACCGGTTCCGATCTTCTGTAGCATTTAATTTTCCCATTGGCAATTTCAAATGCTGCAATCGAAACAGGTTTCACCGTATACGCATCAACAAGAGGCTTTTCGCCGGCCGCTATTCTTCGGGCTCTTTTGGCTATCGCCATTACTAAGGTGTATTTGCTGTCCATACCTTGGCTCATAAGCTCTGCTAATGTCGGTTTATTCATCATAGGCTTTCGCTCCTCCGTTTCATTCGATTCTCTAGAATCAATTGCTTTATCTCACGAACCGCTTTTTCCAAATCGTCATTGATTACAACGTAATCATATAAATTCGCTTGTGCCATTTCCTTGGCGGCTTGCTCCAATCTTCTTTGAATGACCTCTTCGTCTTCCGTACCCCTCCTGCGGATTCTTTTTTCTAATTCTTGTAAACTCGGGGGACAAATAAAAATCATAATACAGTCCGGATACATTTTCTTTACCTGCAATGCCCCGGGTACGGTAATCTCGAGTATGATATCGATACCCTTATTAATCGGTTCTTCCACTGCGCTTTTCAACGTACCGTAGTAATTATCGCAGTAGATGTCATACTCAAGCATTTTGCCGTTTTTAATATTATCGAGAAATTGCCGGCGATCCAAAAAATGATAATCCCTGCCGTCCACTTCACTTTTTCGAGGTAAACGAGTAGTCGCCGACACGGAAAATTGAATGTTCGGATCGTCCTCGATAACCCTATTCAATATCGTACTTTTCCCGGCACCGGAAGGAGCGGAAAAAACGAAAAGCAGTCCTTTTCTCATTTGGCTATTCCTTGCTGTCATCCGTTAGCGGTTCATCGACAACTTCCTTGTTGTTTAACCTGTTAGATACCGTTTCAGGTTGTACGGCAGACAATATGATATGATCACTGTCCGTAAAGATAACCGCTCGAGTTCTTCTGCCGTAAGTTGCGTCTATAAGCATGCCTCTGTCTTTCGCTTCTTGGATTATCCTTTTAATCGGTGCCGATTCGGGACTGACAATAGCTACAAGCCTGTCAGCGGAAACCATATTACCGAATCCAATATTTATTAGTTTCATATAAACCTCCAATAATCATCATAACGTTACTCTCGTAACGACACCTTCATATCTTATATTCAGACAATATATTGATATTATACCGGCATTGCGAATCTCATTCAATATTCTGCACTTGCTCTCGGATCTTTTCCAATTCACTTTTCATTTCCACTACATGTTTTGTGATAGTCAGATTGTTAGCTTTGGATCCGATGGTATTGATTTCACGATTCATTTCTTGAATAAGAAAGTCCATTTTCTTTCCCGAGGACGAATCATGACGTATTAAGCTTTCCAGCTGATCCACATGACTTTTCAGCCGAACGATTTCTTCGTCAATGCTGCATCGATCGGCGAAAAGAGCAACTTCCGTTAAGATTCTGTTTTCATCCAAAAAATCATTTTGAATGAATTCTTGCATTCTTTTCATTAATCGCTCTTTGTAGTCGACCGGTACCTGCGGAGCTATAGCCTCCACTTCCCTTAAGAGATTTGCAATATTTTGATTTTTCAACAAAATATCTTGCGCCAATTTGGAACCTTCCTCGATTTTCATGCCAATAATTTTATCCAACGCTTCCTTTAAAACGGAGCAGGCAATCTCGGTAAGCCTGTTTTCATCTTCCTCAAGGGCTCTCAGCGTAATAACGTTTTCCGCTTTGATAATGTTGGAAACGGCCAAATCGTTTTCGATACCCAAGTACTCGCCTAACATTTCATATGTATCCCTGTAGATTTTCGCCAAGCTCTTATCTACGTGAACTTCATATTTCCCCTCGGCATAGCATTGGTAGCTTACATAAACCTCGATTTTTCCTCTTCCGATTTTTTCGGAGATCATGTTTTTAAACCGATCCTCCATATATTGCAATTGTCTGGGCATTCGGAAGGAGATGTCCAGATATCGGTGATTGACGCTTTTGATTTCAAATTTAAAATAATGGCCGTCAATGACACCTTCGCTTTTTCCGTATCCTGTCATGCTTCTAATCATCTTCTACTTACCAGCCTTACGTTTTGGTCTTCTTTAAATCTGCTTCATACAGTACATGATAATCCCGGCCACTGTCGGTGCTGCGGTTTCCGTTCGTAAAATCCGTTTACCCAAAGATACCGGAAAAAATTGCTTATTACAAGCGTATTCGACCTCTTTTTCTTCCAACCCTCCTTCCGGACCTACGATCACGGCGACGGTTTTTATCTTTTCGTTGGAAAAATCGATATCATGAAGCGTACGTTCATTTTCCAACTCGTAACAAATGATTTTTAAATCGGCGTCCGCTGCATCAACGGCTTCTTGAAACGACATAATATCGGTAACTCTCGGGATGATCCCTCTTTTGCATTGCTTAGCGGCTTCTTCCGAAACGGCGTTCCAACGTATTACCTTTTTGTTTTCCGGACGAGATACGCATCGATGAGAAAGAACCGGAATGATTTCCGAAACACCCAATTCCACGCATTTTTGTATGATGGTGCTCATCTTGTCCCCTTTCGGTATGCATTGAAGTACCGTTAGCTTGATATCCGGTTCCGTTTGGTTTTCGGAAACCGTATCGATAAAAACCTCGATAAAGTTCGGATGAAAACCGGCAATACGACCGTTATACAGCGTATTCTCGTTATCGCACAGCTCCAAGGAGTCTTGGACCTTCATCCGCAGTACGTTTTTGATATGATTAACGTCCTTACCTTGAATAATCGCTTTCCCTTCGGATATTTGTTCTTTGTTTATATAAAATCTCGCCATTGAAACACCATCGCTACCCAGTCGTTTTCACCGATTCTTTCAACCGGTTCGAATCCGTTTTCACGGTACGCATTTAATACTTCTTCTTCTTTTTTCTCTATGATACCGGATAAAATGACGAACCCCGGTTTCGTCAATATACGGCCCATATCGGGAGCCAAATCGATCAAAACTTCGGCTATGATATTGGCGGCAACCACATGGAATTTTCGGTCCGTTACCGAATACAAGGTCCCTTTAATTACTTCAATACCTTCTTCATTACCGTTCTGACCGCGAAGGGCAATACCGTTCAATTGAAAATTTTCTTTTGCCGCTCGTACGGCCGCATCGTCGATATCCACCGCCGTTACGGTTTTCGCATTTTTTAGCTTCGCTACCATAGACAAAATACCGGTTCCCGTACCCAAATCCAAAAAGGAATAGCCTTCGGATACGTAACGGTAAACCAATTCGGAGCAAAGCCTTGTGGTTTCGTGGGTTCCGGTTCCAAAAGCCATTCCGGGATCGATGATAATCGTTTTTTCATCCGGCATCGGTGTATATTCTTCCCAGCTCGGAACCACGGTAATGCCTTCAATTAAAGAAAACGGCTTAAAATATTCTTTCCACGAATTCCAGTTTTCATCGTTAACCATTTTCACCAGAACATGATTTTCGCCTTTGCAGCATTCTTTAATCCTTTTGGTAATTGTACTGACTATGCCGTCGATATCCGTATCGATGTAAAAATAGGCTTTTGCCGAATAATGGTCCGGTACATTTTCCGTCAAATCGCTGCCTACGTAATCCAAAGGCTCCGGATTTTCCAATCGGTTCTTTACTTCATCGGGATCTACGATGGATACACCGCCGCATCCTTGCTCGAGAAGGATTTCCGCAGCCAAATCCAAGTCTTCCTTATTTGTTAAAATCGAAATTTCATACCAATCCATATTATTAATTCCCTTTTCACGATCCGGTTCATCCGTTAATGCTTAAATACATCCTTTATCTTATCCAAAAAACCGGATTGCTTTTTATTATTCTTTTTATCACATAACTTTTCAAATTCGCGCAGTAAATCTTTTAGCTTATTATTCAGATTGCGAGGCACCTCAACGGAAAAACGAACGTACATATCCCCTCTCGAATCGCTTCTTAGATGCCTAATACCGTGATTTTTAAACCGCACAACGGTTTCAGACTGGGTACCTTCCGGTAATTTATACGAAATGAATCCTTCCAAAGTAGGAAGCGTCAATTCTGCACCTAATGCGGCTTGAACAAAGGTAATCGGAAATTCATAATGGATGTCGCTTCCTTGCCGTTCGAATACGGGATGAGGT
>JAAYHZ010000328.1 GCA_012744235.1 Clostridiaceae bacterium | reverse complement strand
TGGGAACACCCCTCAAGCATCATCGGAGTCTTTAATATGCCCTACGGCGGAAAATAGAGCAATAGAGGTAGAGCAGCTGCACGGCAGCTGTTTTTTTTACGGCTTGAGTAGAAACGAAATTTGTACTACACTGTAAATACATAGCTTGTAAAAATACAAAAGATAAAAAGTAAAGTAAAAATGAAGAGGCTCATAAAATCCGTTAAAAACGTACTTTTTCTATGGCAATAGAAAAGACAACAAAGAAAAGCTTTGGTTGAGGAGCTTTTGGAAAAGGCTTACGAAGCGGTGCAAAGGATGGAGAATGATCCCTCCGACGGATATATTGACATAGAAAAAATGCTTTCTACGGTGAAAGCATACGAACCGTTAAGAAAAGCGATTTTTCGGACCAAAGGAATGCGATGTTATGCGGTCATTCAGCGATTCTTGGACGCTTACGACCGGATAGAGGATACCGGGCAAAGGGTCAATCGAAGGTATATCGAGTCGGAACTAAATGCTTGCAAAGACCTTTTCGACCGTGTGGAAGGCCGAGCCTTGGATTCGGACCAAAGAGAATGCATCGTGAAAAAGGACAGGAACCATTTGGTGATTGCCGGTGCAGGGTCCGGAAAAACCACCGTCATCGTCGGAAAAGTCAAATATTTGATAAAGCGTTTAGGCATTCCGCCGGACCGGCTTTTGGTATTGTCCTTTACTAATGCATCGGCGGAGGAGTTAAAAAACCGCATACAAAAGGAAACCAAGGCACCCGTTGATGTTTTCACTTTTCACAAGCTGGGAAAGGAATTGATTGCGGAGGCGGAAGGAAAGCAGCCCTTGCTTTCGGATATCGATCTTCCGGCATTCATTCACGAGCAAATCTTAAGTCTTTCCGAAGAACCCTATTACCTTTCTCTTCTGAACGAATATTTCCTACGGTATTTGAGGGAGTATAAAAGCATATTTGATTTTGATACGGAAGAAGAATACAAAAGCTATTTGGCCGACCAAGGCATCCGAACCCTTCAAAACGAAGAAGTTCAGTCCTTTGAGGAGATGCTGATTGCCGACTTTTTACATACCGGCGGTATACGGTACCAAATCCGACCGTATATCCCCATAAAGAAAAGCAAATTTCCGTACAAGCCTATGATTTACCTTCCGGATTACGGAATCGTCATAGAACATTTTTATATCCAAAAACCGGACCAAGGAGAAAATAACAAAGAAAGAGCAGCGGGAAAGGTACCGAGAAAATACAAAAGATACATAAAGAAGGTAAGAAGGATCAATGAAAAGAACGGTAATCCGCTGATCGAAACCTATTCCTTCGAGCAATCCCAAGGAATACTTTTTGAAAGCTTGACGCAAAAGCTGAAAAAATTCCATGTACGTTTTTCTCCTCTTTCCCAAGAGGATTTAAAGCAAATGCTTCATACCAAGGAGAACATCAACCGCTTTGTGTCCGTAGCGGCCTCTTTTATGCACCATATGAAAGCCAATTCCTTGTCGGTTATGGATTTAAGCCGAATCCGTAAAGAATATGATATTCTTCGAAAAAAGCGAAACCGGATGTTTTTGAATATCATAGCCCCTATAAGCTACGCCTATGACGAACGGCTTCGCTTAACCGAAGCCATCGATTTTAACGATATGATCAACAAAGCCGCTTTCTATGTGCGGCAAGGAACGGTTGCAAGAAGGTATCGATACATCATCGTAGACGAATACCAAGACATATCGCCGTCAAGGTACCGATTAATCAAAGCCTTAAAGGATCGGTGCAATGCGGATCTTTTCTGCGTGGGGGACGATTGGCAGAGCATCTATCGTTTTGCGGGAAGCAATATCGATTTGTTCGTATCCTTTGAGAAATATTTCGGAGCGGCCCAACGATCCTTTATCCGCACCACGTATCGGTTTAACAACCATTTGGCTCTTGTCAGCAGCCGCTTCATTTTAAAAAATCCGAATCAAATCAAGAAAACGTTTCGTTGTTTGAAGGAGGATTCTTATCCGGCACTCCGTTTTATCTACGGAAATCGAAAAGAAGATTTACCCGGAAAGCTGAGGGAAATCCTTAAAACGATTCCTTCCGGTTCTTTTGTTTTGCTTTTGGGAAGGTACCGAGACGACATTCATCCCTTTTTAGGCTCCGGGCTGACCGTGAAACAGACTCCCTCAGGGCGCACCTTTGTCTTTTATTCTCTTCGTCCGGATATATCCATGGAGTTTATGACGGTACACAAGTCCAAAGGACTGCAAGGGGATTTGGTTTTTGTATTGAACAACGAAGCCGGAAAATTCGGGTTTCCAAGCCGTATGTCCGACGATTCGGTTATGGATTTGCTCCTTGACCGATCGGATCCTTTTCCTTACGCGGAAGAAAGAAGGCTTTTTTACGTCGCCCTTACCCGAGCAAAGGATACGGTCTATCTTCTTGTGAACGACAAGAACAAATCGGTGTTTATACAAGAGTTGGAAAAGGATATTGCCGAAAACCCGGAGTTGAGGACCCCGTATCACTGTCCTTTGTGCAAAAACGGAATACAAGAGAAAACAACCGGACCTTACGGATCCTTTGTCCGCTGCAGCCTTTATCCGGCTTGCGAATATTTTATGAAAAAATGAGGATCGACAATATCGGTTATAAAAAGAAAGTTTTGTTATCCTTCGGCTGAATT
Source organism: Clostridiaceae bacterium (assembly GCA_012744235.1). Classification (GTDB taxonomy): domain Bacteria; phylum Bacillota; class Clostridia; order JAAYHZ01; family JAAYHZ01; genus JAAYHZ01. Next base: position 16,452 of record JAAYHZ010000328.1, on the reverse strand, counting down.
TGATATATAATGTTAAATAAAAAGAAATTTCGAAAAGAAAGTGGAGTTTAGCCTATGACCAGTGTATTCTTAAGATTTCCGAACGGAAAAGCGAAAGCGTTAACCCTGAGCTATGACGACGGTGTTGAACAAGACATCCGTCTGTTAAATATTATGAACCGACACGGACTAAAAGGAACCTTTAATTTAAACAGCGGTTTGTATGCACCGGAAGGAACCGTTTATCCTGCCGACAGAATTCACCGCCGGATGACGATGAGTAAATCCACCGAAGTCTATTTGAATTCGGGACACGAAGTGGCGGTCCATACCCTGACCCACCCCTATTTGGACCGGCTGCCTTCGGACCGAGTCGTTTACGAGGTGATGAAGGACCGCGAGAACTTGGAAAAGCAGTTTGGTGTCATCGTTAAGGGAATGGCATACCCTTACGGAAACACCTCGGACCAAGCGGTGGAGGCCATTAAAAGCTGCGGTATTGTTTATGCCCGAACCACCGTATCCACCAACACCTTTGATATTCCCACGGACTGGTTGAGAATGCCTACCACCTGCTACCATCGATCCCCTGCTTTAAGAAAATTGACAACGACATTTTTAAAAGAATGTACCGACAACCGCCCCTATTTATTCTCCCTCTGGGGTCACAGCTACGACTTCGATACCAACGACAGCTGGCATGATATCGAAGTCTTCGCCGAACAAGTGGGGAATCGGGACGATATTTGGTATGCAACCAACATGGAAATATACGAATATGTACAGGACTACAATCGCTTGAATTTCAGCGTAGACGGCACCCTTGTACAAAACCCCACCGGAAGAACGATTTGGCTGTTTGTTAACGGGAAAACCCTATCCGTAGACCCCGGTAAAATGATAAGGATCGAATAGAATATTCGGATATATATAAATGAATTTGGAGGAAGGCAAGATGAAAATATCGATTTGTCATTACAGCTTCCATCGACGTTATGTTGACGAAGGGTGGGATTTGGACAGGTTGTGCAGCGAGGTTGCGGCATTGGATGTGGATGCTCTGGATTTTCATGTCCGGTATTTGGGAGATATCAAGGATGCAGCCAAACGCGTAAGCGCGGCGTTGAAGAACAGCGGTCTTAAGCTTTCCGGCTTGTCCTTGTCCACCAATTTTAACGTTCCGGACAAGGAGAAGTTTCAAGAGGAAATAAAGAATACGAAAGCGTGGATGCAGGTAGCCGCACAAGCGGGCGCCCCGGTATCCCGAATCTTCGGCGGAGGCTTGAAGCGCTTGGAAACGGATGAAAAAACAAAATCGGAGGCCTTCAAAAGAGTCATTGAGGCTTTGGGAATTCTGTCGGAAACGGCGAAGGAGATCGGTTTGGTGCTGGCTTTGGAAAACCACGGCGGACTTCCCTGTACCGGCGAAGAGCAGGTGGAAATGCTGAAAGCCGTAGGATCGGATTTTGTGAAGGCCACCATCGATGTGGGCAACTATATGGCCGGAGGCCAAGAAGGGGTTGAAGGGACAAAGGTAGCGAAAGACTACTGCGCTTATGTACACTTTAAGGACAACAAAAAGATACCGGATCCGAGCAAGCCTTGGGGTTGGGGAACGGTGCCCTGTATCGTGGGACAAGGGGACGTAGACCATGTTGGCTGCTTGAAGATCTTAAAAGAAGCCGGATACAACGGATATATTGCATTGGAATACGAAGGCCGCGAAGACGAATCCGTAGGCGTTCCGGAAAGCGTCGCCTATATGAAAAAAGTCATTAAGGAAGTATGCGGATAAACGTATTTTCACCCCTTTAAGGAAGTGGTATAATATTACCCATGTCAAAGATTGAGGAGGATACGACGTATGAAGATAGGAATCGCCGAAACCGATGTCCGAACCCCCATCGGTATGCAAATGACCGGATACGGCGGAAGAGTCATTGGAGCTCTTGATATAAACGACCAATTGAAAATCAGCGCGGTATATATGGAGTCAAAAGGCGTGAAGACCCTTTTGATGGTATGCCAGATACTCGGGTTCGACCCCGGTTTTTCGAGAGAAACGGAACTGAAAATCAGCGAAGCTTTAAATATCCCCGTAAGCAACATTATGATCCATTCCATCCATACCCATGCGGGTCCCGCTTCCGGAACGCTTTACGGATGCGGCATTGCCGACAAGGCTTGGTTGGAAGAAACCCAAGGGGATTTGATTCGATTGGCGAAAGAAGCCGAAAAAAATCTTTTTGAAGGATATTTGGATTACTCCGTAGGAGAATGCGGTATCGGTATGAACCGGGTTGCGCTTTTGTATAAAGACGAGCTGCCTTACCAAGATATCATGGATAAGCAAGTCGGCGTCATCCGTATATTCGAATCGAACACCGACCGGTTAAAAGGAGTGATTGTAAACTACGGCTGCCACCCGGTTACCTTAGGCAACAGCAATTACACCTACACGGCGGATTATCCCTACTTCATGATACGGAAGCTGGAGGAAGAATACGGCGACGGCGTTACCGTGATCTTTACAACGGGATGCTGCGGAGATATCGACCCGAAAGAACGAGGCTCCTTCGAAAAAGCCAAAGCCAACGGTGAAAACCTTGCCGATTCGGTAAAGGATGCAATGTTCAAATTCAAAAACAGTACCGATGCGGATATTCGTTGCAACGCTTCGGAATTGACCCTTCCTCTTTCGGTCCTTTCCAAAGAGGAATACAAAAGGATTTATGAAGAGGCCCTTGATTCTTGTAAAAAATTGATCGAAAACAAGTATTCGCCTTCTTTTGCCCATGTGCAGGCGGCAGCGGTCAGAGTACTTTGGGCGGATCGAGGCGTTAAAGGGTACGAGAACAACACGCTGATGACCGAAGTACATCCTCTGATCCGAACATGGAAAATAGGGGAATTGGTTTTTGTGGCCATGCCCTTTGAAATCTTCCTCGAGTTGGGTCTTCGCGTCAAGGAGCTGTTCGGAAAAGAAAACACCGTGGTCTTAGGCTACACCGGCGGCGTATTCGGCTATTTGCCTTACGGAGCGATGTACGATCGATCCGTTTACGAAGTGAAAAGCGCTCATTTGTATTACGGATACCCGGGACCGTTGGCAAAAGAAGCGGGAGATATTATACTGGACTATCTTAAGAAATTGATATAAAAAAAGAAGAGCCGAGGGTTTATCCCTTGGTTCTTGTTTTTCAGGGAGGTTTGCATCATGCCGGTAAAATATCGGGCGGTTGTCTGCCTGCTTGTTTTCCTTCTGTTTTTTGTCGGCTGCTCGAAGAATTATCAAAACGATTCCCGTGTCGAAATAACCGAAACGACTGTACTTTCGGAAACCTCTTCCGTGCTTGAAACGGAAATCCCGGAAGAAGAAACGAATGAGGAAGATACGGTTGTCGTTCTTTATGTATCTTTAGACGGCACCGGCGACGGAAGCTCACCCGATAAGCCCCTTCCCGACCTATATAAGGCTTTTGAAGCCGTTTCGGATCTGCGGGAGGAAGGGGTGCTTGATCCGATTGTCATCCGCATGCTCGGCGGCACCTATGCTATGCCGTCCCCGTTGACGATCGCACATTCCGTATACGACGTTACCGTTGAGCCCTACGACGACGAAAAGGTGGTCATCAGCGGAGGAAGGAGAATCTCCGGTTTTTCTCCGGCCGTTTTTAACGGCACGAATTGCTACGCCGCCTTTATCGAAGACGTGAAAAAAGGAGATTGGGTTTTTACGGACCTTTATGTAAACGAGGAGCGGGCGTCTCTTACGCGGTATCCGGATGAAGGGTATTTGTATAAAATAGGGCAAGAAGTGTCGGACGGCGGTTTTTTGGGAGGCTCCAAGTGGTTTATAGCCAAAAAAGAAGACATCAAGGACTTTAAAAACCTAAACGACTGCATCGTAAGCTTTAACCACTATTGGGTGGACGAACACTCTCCCATTGAAAGCTACGACAAGGAAACGGGAAAGCTTACGTTAAAATACCGATCCCGTTATGAAATCTACTTCGACATCGGCTACTATATTGAAAACGTTGCGGAACAGTTTAAAAATCCGGGGGAATGGTATTTGGACCGTCCCGAAGGAATGCTTTACTATATCCCCCGAAGCGACGACGAAACCCCTGACAATATCGAGGTGTACGCACCGGTTACAGAAACCCTGATCGAGATAAAGGGCGATTACGACGACAATCTTCATGTAAGCAATATACGATTCTACGGGCTTACCTTTGCCTATACCAAGGGAGACTACGTAAGCATGGAAGGAGTCCCGCCGGGCGAGGAAGGGTTCGCATCGGACAGCCAAGGGGTATCCGGTGCACAAGGGGTTGTGAATCTTTTCGGTGCCAAGGACTGCTTTGTGGAGGATTGCACCTTCCGAAACTACGGCTTGTACGGTATAACCGTAAACGAAGGATGCTCCGGTATCCGTATTACGGGCTGTGAATTTTATGACGGGGGAGCGGGCGGCATCAAAATCAACGGCGGGCACGTTCAATCGCCTAAAAACAGCCGTACCTTCGGCAACACGATAACGGATAATACCATCACCCGCTGCGGCAGAAGGCATCTTGCCGCTTGCGGCATTCTTGCCATGCATACGTACGATAACGACATCTCCCATAATGAAATCAGCGATCTTTTCTACTCGGGCATATCCTGCGGCCGAATTTGGGGATATTATCCGAGCGTCAACAAAAACAATATCATATCCTACAATCATATTTACAATATCGGACAAGGGCTTTTAAGCGATATGGGAGGCATATACCTATTAGGACCCCAGCCGGGAACAACGGTCTCCAACAACCTCATACACGATATCCAAAGCGGTACTTACGGCGGCTGGGCCTTGTACGCCGATGAAGGAAGTATGGGGATTTTGTTTGAGAACAACATTTGCTACAACACGTCGGATAACTGCTTCAACCAGCACTACGGAACCCGCAACACGGTCCGAAACAACATCTTTGCTTTCTCGGGAAAAGGTATGATACAAGTGGCACGATTTGAAAAACACGTTTCTATCGAATTTGTGAACAATATCATCTATACCGACGGATGCCCCGTATATTCCGTCGGCGATGACCCCGAATCGGGAGAAAACCACATTACGGCGGCAAAGATACTCTCGTCGAACAATATCCTTTGGTCGAAAGACGGAGAAGAGCCGATGATAACGGACCGGGAGGGCTTACGCACCCTTTCCGAGGTGCAAAAGTACGGCTTTGAAAAAGGAAGCATTATTGCCGATCCGGGATTTACGGATCCCGAGAATTATGATTTTACATTAAAAGAGAATTCTCCTACTTTTGAAATGGGATTTCAAAAAATCGATATGTCTCAAACGGGAGTCCGTAGGAATCATAAAGGAGAGAATGACGGACCGAGAAAATGATTGCGGTAGTTTTCCGTATCGCGGTTAAAAGGAGGTTTGTATCATGTCCGTAAAAGCAAAAGCGATTCTTTGTCTGTTCGTTTTTCTTATATCCGTTGTCGGCTGCTCAAGGGAAGCCGAAGTTTCGGAAAAACAAACGGTCCCTTACTCGCAATCCGTTACCTTTAAGGAAACGGAAGCAAAAAAAGAAACGACAACCGAAAAAACCGAAGCAACGTCCGCGCCTTCCGATACCGTGAATCCGGAATCCGTTACCGAAAAGAGCGAACCTTTCGTAACGGAAGAGGAAATCGATATCATGGAATCGGAGACCGTCAAGCGCTTGGGTATCGCTTCGAACACCTCCGAAGCTCGGTCCGGAGCCATTGTCAAGGGAAGAGACGGCAAATTCTACGCGGTGCTGCCGTCCATCGGTTTTTTGGTTTGCTATGATTTGGAAACCGATTCCTACACCCAACATAACTTCGAAAACAATGCTAACGGCGCACCTTACAAATCATTCGCATCCCAAGCCGGTAAATTCTATACCGGTGCAGGCGTTTACTTTTACGAGTTTGATCCGGTTGACAAGGAATTTACGAAGGTTATCAACATGAGAGAGATGGGCGCTTCGGAAGTAGGCTGGGGCTTTTGCGAGGACGATAACGGAATCATTTATTTTTCCAACTACCCGAAAATCCATCTTTATTCGTATAACCCCGAAACGGGGGAAGTGAAAAACCACGGCCTTTTGGATGAAACGCAGCAGTACTGCTTTACCCAAGGAGCGGATTCGTACGGTTGGGTCTACAACGCCATCGGAACGGCGGAAGTGAACGTCATCGGGTTTAATGTAAAAACGGGAGAAAAGAAATTCATGTTCCCGAGAATTCCCGGAACCGGCAATGCGGTTGTGTATAAAACCAAAGACGGCAAGGTCGTTGCAAACGTAACCGTAACCGGAAAAAGCAGTGCCGACGGGGAGCATTTGGGCTCTTGGTTTGTGCTGGAAAACGGGGAAGTAAAGGAAAAGGTAACGCAGATCCGTCACTGTTACGACACCGCTTATCCTTGGACGCTTCACATCCCTTACGACGATGCACCTTCCATTGGCGGCATGGACTATCCCGGGAAAACCTTTACCTATTGGGATCCGAAAACGAAAAAGATAAAGAAGGCGGTATTTGACTACAAAAGCGCAGGGGCGAACTGCTCCGTTTTGGCGTTGGGTCCGAACGGCATCATATACGGAACCACAAGCCATCCCATGAATATTTTTACCGTTGATCCGAAGACCGATACCATAACGGACTACGGGATCAAAAGCATCGGCAGCAGCGTAGGCAATATTTGCTGCTACGCATCCCAAGAAGATATTCTCGTAGGCGCCGCCTATGCAGGAGGATACATCTACCGCTTTGATACCAAGACGGAGATTATAAACACCTATGCGGGCATGAACCCGAGGCTTGAGGCGAAGTCGGATGCCATATATCGGCCTCGTTCGGCCTTGGCCTTGTCCGACGGAAGGACATGTCATTTCAGCGGGTACGGAGGCTACGGTGTGGTAGGAGCCGGTATGGCCATATACGACGTGAAAACCGGCAAGACCCGTGTCATCGAAAACAAGGATTTGCTGGAGTACCACGGAATCACGGCCATGACGGAGCTTCCTTCCGGCAACGTTCTGTGCGGTACCACGGTTTTAGCCCCCGGAGGGGGAACTCCGGTTTACGATACGGCGGCCCTCTTCGAATTCAATCCGCAAACCTATGAAGTCAGCAACATTACGTATCCCTTAAAGGGCTTGCCTGAAATCGCCCATATGGTTTGCGTAGGGGATAAGGTCATCGGTGTCACTTCCTGCGCCATTCTCTTTGTCTACGATTACAAGGAGCAAAAGGTCACATATCAATACAACCTTCATACCGCAGGCCCTGCGGTCAGGCAGGGCATGGTGTACAAGGACGGGGTTATTTATCTTTTGATGACCCAAGCGCTTTTAAAGATTAACCCCGAGGATTATTCGATAACCTTTTTAGAAACGTTTCCCAAGCAAGTAACCTCCGGTATCGCGGTAACGGAGGATGCCGTATACTTTTGCTCGGGCCCCGTGGTATACAAGGCTTTGCTAAAACGATGATTATGACTACGAAAACTTCTTTAATACGGCAATCGCCTTGTCAAAAACCGTTTTATCGTAGACGTAAAAATCGATTTCATCCACAAGATTGGAAATTTGTCCTAAGGATCTTTCCAACCGATCGTCATCCAATAAAATGATGGGAATTACCCTACGGCCGCAGGAACGGTCCGCGGCTTTTTTTGTTTCCGCTCCGACCGTTTCAGGGGGCAAGCCTTCTTCTTTTAAAGATTCCCTTGTGCCGAAGCCAAAGTAATCGACCCCGGTTAACCGGATAAAGGTTTCACGGATCGTATTTTTCGCATCTTCGTTTTTTCCTTCCCCGTATCCTAAAATGGCGGAAATTTCATGGTCCAAACAGGCAGGTCCGCTCGGGTGTTTAAAATGCCGATATATCATAGGAGAGAAGAAGTCAAAATAGGAAGACAAGTCTTCGTAGCTTTGTCCTACCAAATCGGACAACGACGGAGTAAAAATGTAGATGCCGGTTTCAAGATTCGGATTTTGAGCCTTTATCCTTTTAACATAGGCTTTCAAAAACTCCGTTACGGTTATTCTTCGAAACCGCAGCCATTCCTTAAGATTATCGATATGGTCCGATATTGAAAATTCTTCTCCGTATTTCAATAACCGATAAATAGCCGTAAGGGAGGTTTTGATACCCTCTGTGTTCATGCCCAAACGCTCCATTTTGGAAACGCAATAAGGGCAAAGGCAGGTTAGAAATGCTTCAATGCTGTCGCCGGATGCCGGCGATGAAAACCGGGCACCGTCGATGATAATGCCTTTTAGATGCGGGAGTCTTGCCAACTCTTCCGCTTTATCAAGACATCGTTTTTGTATTTCCGGACGGTTCGGACATCCGGAGCTAAACCAAGAGACGGCTTTTCCGTTTACGTTGATGCAAAATTCCTTTTCGTCGGAGGAGCCGAAGGCTCCCATACAGATGTAATAGGAAAGGCCCGTATCCTCGGCTTTTTTCATGGCTTCATCGTTTTTAACCCATACTACCGCATCAATGCCTTCTTTTTTGAATCGAGAAAAAATCGATTCGTCGTTTTTATCGAAACCGTACATTCGAAACCTCATCTTTTTACAACTCCCCTCTATTGATATTTTAAGTATACAATATTTTGCGCATCGTTCCGAATTTTTCTATGTAAGACTATGGTATAATTATTGCATAACTTCACGGGAGGTTACGACGGTATGGCAGGGGATGAAAAGCAAATCAACGCTTTAGGACATGTTCGGATTCAATGCTTAGGAATCGCATCCAACACGGCGGAGGCCCGCTCCGGAGCCATTCTTAAAGGCTCGGACGGCAAATTCTACGGAGTTTTTCCTTCTTTAGGATTTTTGGTGTGCTATGACTTTGAAAAAGGCACCTCTTCACAGCATATTTTCGAGAACAACCTATCCGGGGCACCCTTTAAATGCTTTGCATCGAAGGCAGGGAAATTCTATACGGGTGCCAATGCCTATTTCTACGAGTTCGATCCGGTATTAAAGAAATACACCGCCGTCATTCGTGTCAACGACGCGGGGATGTCTCTTATCGGATGGGGATTTTGCGAAGACGACAACGGCAACATCTATTTTGCCGGGTACCCTGTCCTCTATTTGTATTCCTTTGATCCTTTAACGAAGAAGATCAAGAACTTAGGAATCATCGACGAGGTTCAGAAATATTGCTTCTCCCAAGCGGCGGATTCTTCGGGCCGGATATATAACGCTATCGGAACGGCGGAAGTGAACGTGGTGGCGTTTCATATCGAAACAGGGGAGAAAAAATTCATATTCCCCCGTATGCCGGGAACCGGACATGCGGAGGTGTATAAAACCAAAGACGGTAAGGTAGCGGCAAGAGTGACCGTAGACGGAAAAACCGAAGCCGACGGAGAGCACCTCGGACATTGGTACATACTTGATAACGGAGAAATCATAGAAAAAACGGATTCCGTTTCCCATTATTATCAAAGCGGCTACCCGTGGGGGCTTCATGTTCCTTTTGACAATGCGCCGATTCTCGAGTCTATGGATTATCCTGCGAAAACCTTTTCATACAAGGACGCCGATACCGGTGAAACGAAAACGGTAAGCTTTGCTTACGACTGCGAAGGCGCCAACTGCTCCCCCATCACGCTAGGACCGGACGGTATCATATACGGTACCACGAACCACCCCATGAACATATTCACCGTTGATCCGAAAACGGATAAAATAACGGACCACGGCATCAAATCCATCGGAAAAGGCGTAGGCAATATTTGCTGCTACTGCTACCAAGGAGATATCTTGGCGGGTGCCGCCTATTCCGGAGGATACATCTACCGTATCGATACCAAACGAGGAATTGTCAATGACGCTGTCAATGTAAGCCCGAAGCAGGAAGCAAAGGCGGAAGCCATACACCGACCCCGATCGGCTCTTGCTTTGTCCGACGGAAGAACATGCCTTTTCAGCGGTTACGGAGGCTATGGCGTGGTAGGAGGCGGAATGGTGATCTATGACGTCAAATCCCGCTATTCCCGTATCATTGAAAACGAAGAGCTTTTAAAATACCACGGCATCTTGGCCATGACGGAGCTTCCTTCCGGCAACGTTTTGTGCGGATCAACGGTTTTGGCGCCCGGAGGAGGCACACCGGTATACGATACGGCGGCCATCTTTGAGTTCAATCCGAATACGTTGGAAATATGCAACGTTGCATACCCCTTCAAGGGCGTGCCCGAAATTGCCCATATGGTAAGGGTAGGGGACGTTGTTTTCGGAATCAATTCCGCTTGTACCTATTTTGTATACGACTACAAAACACAAAGAGTGCTTTACCAAGAAGACCTTCGTAGCTACGGCGGGGTCGTAAGGCAGGGTATGACGTATAAGCACGGGGTGATTTATCTGTTGCTGTCCGGAGCCTTGCTTGCAATCGATCCTTCGAATTACACGGTACAATGTGCCGCAAAGCTTCCTTATGCGGCAACATCCGGTATAGCCGTAACCGACGATGCCGTCTATTACTGCGGAGGGCCGAAGGTATATAAAATCGAGTTAAAGGAGTAATCAAGTGACTTGGCAAGACCTTGAGTGCGGGTGGCAAACGGCTTTTACAAAAGCCTGGGAGGCTTTTTGCTCCGGTACGATTCCCGTAGGAGCCGCCATATTCGATGAAAACGGGAATCTCGTTTCGTCCGGACAAAACATGGTTTATATCGAGCAAGGCGAAGGACCGATCCTATACGGAAACAACCTTGCTCACGCGGAAGTCAATGCCATTGTCCAATTGAAACGAAAAGAGCATCCGAACATACGAGCCTATACCCTCTATACCACAACCGAGCCCTGCATCCTTTGCTTCGGTGCCATTGTAATGGGGAATGTTCGGCATTGTAAATATGCGGCACGGGACCGTTACGCAGGCGCGGCACGGTATACGGAGCACAGCGATTATGTAAAATCGAAAAACATCCAAATCGAAGGTCCCCATGACATCTTGGAAGCCGTACAAATCGCCTTGCATACCTATTTCGAATTGGATAAAAGCATTAACCGCTACGAGCATATACTTTCCCAAATGACTCTCGACTGCCCGCAGGGCGTCCTTGCGGGAAGAGAGCTATTTAAAAAAGGCGTCTTGCAAAAGCTTGCCGAAGAACAAGGGTCGGCCGAAGAAGCGTATGGAACGATTTGGAGTCAGCTTAAAAAGATAATATCGTAGAGATTGTTGAACGTAATAGGAGACGGGTTATGATCTTGAGGGAAGCAATGGAAATAATGATAAATGAAATTCTTTCGATTCTTGGAGATCATAATCCGTCTATTTATCTTTACGGTTCCGTTGCAACCGGTGATTTTAAGCTCGGTTGGAGCGATATCGATATTCTCGTCCTTACCGATCGTGAAATCACCGAACAACAAGCGGAAGGCTTGGTTCATCTTCGCCAGAGGCTGCAGGAACGCTATCCCGAAAACCCCTATTTTCGTCTGTTTGAAGGCGGCATGCTTTCGTTGGATGCTTTTTTGGAGAAGAAAAAAGAAAGGACGGTCTATTGGGGGACAAGGGGGCAGCGAATCGTCGACAGCTACATATTCAACAGCCTCAGTACGGCGGATCTGTTGGATTACGGAGTTGTGCTATACGGATCCGATATCCGTCCTAAAATGACGTACCCCTCATACGAACAAATGCGTGAGGATATTCGATTGCATGTCCAAGCGGCACGAAAATACGGTGAAGAGGTAGGATGGCTTTTGGATATTGCCCGCGGGATATATACCTTACGTACCGGGAAAATCATTTCCAAAACAAAAGCGGGAGAATGGGCTTTGGAACAAAGCCTTTGCCCCGACAAAGATATGCTGCAAAAAGCTTTGCAAATCCGAAAGAAGCCTTTTCGTTATTCAAAAGAAGACAGATCTATCGACAATAGGGTGATTCAACGATTTGCCGATGTATTGGAAGGATATTTTTAAGTATATTTTCATGCTTCATTCATAGAACAACTTTCACGGTTTATGGAGGTGTAATGCATTATGAGAAGATACCATGAGATTACCGTTCTTTATGTATCCCCCGACGGAAAAGGCGACGGATATTCGCAGGTTAGGCCGCTTTCCGGTTTAAATGCGGCTTTTCGGGTTGTAGAGGAAATGCGGGGAGGAGGGATGCTGCAGCCTATCGTCATCCGTATGATGGGCGGCGAATACTTGATGTCGTCTCCTTTGACGATTTCAAACCCTGTGTACAGCGTCACCGTTGAACCTTACGACGAATCGCCTGTTATCATAAGCGGCGGCAAAAAAATTACCGGTTTTGAGCCGTCCGTATTCAACGGAGTTCCGTGTTACGCCGCCTATATCGAAGAAGTTAAAAACGGCACTTGGAACTTTACCGACTTGTACGTAAACGGCCTTCGTGCGTCCCTGACACGTTATCCGGACCAAGGATATCTGTATAAGTTGGGGGAAGAGGTACCCGGAAGAGAACTGTTTGCAGGCTCGAAATGGTTCATCGCCAAAAAAGAAGACATAAAGGATTTTAAAAACATAAACGACTGCATTGTAAGCTTCTGCCACTATTGGATCGACGAGCATTCTCCCATCGAAAGCTATGACAAAGAAACGGGGCGGCTTACGCTAAAATACCGATCTCGTTTTGAAATCCACGGCAACATCGGCTACTATATCGAAAACGTTGCCGAACAGTTTAAGAACCCGGGAGAATGGTACTTGGACCGCCCCTCCGGCATGCTCTATTACATCCCGCGAAGCGATGAAGAAGCCTTGGACCGTATCGAAGCTTACGCACCGGTTACCGCAACCCTTGTGAATATAAACGGAGATCACAAAAACCAACGCCACGTAAACAATATCCGCTTCCGCGGTCTTACCTTCGCCTATACGAGGGGAGACTACATTAGCTCCAAAGGCGTGCAGCGGGAGAAAGAAGAGGAGGGTTTTGCGTCGGACGCCCAAGCGGTATCCAATGCGGGAGGAGTCGTAAGCCTTACCGGAGCAAAGGGATGTGCCTTTGAAAACTGTAAGTTCCGTAACTACGGCTTACATGGCATCGCCGTCAACGAAGGCTGTTCCAATATTAAAATTTCGGGCTGTGAATTTTACGACGGAGGAGCAGGCGGTATCAAGATCAACGGAGGCGATGCCTACGCTCCCGAATATACATATACATACGGAAATACGATTACCGACAATATCATTAACCGTTGCGGCAGAAGGCACTTTGCCGCTTGCGGCATCTTGGCGATGCATACCTTTGGAAACGATATCTCCCATAACGAAATCAGCGACCTTTACTATACGGGGATATCCTGCGGCTGGGTATGGGGATACACCCCTAGCGTTACTCGCGACAATATCATAAGCTACAACCATATATATAACTTGGGTCAAGGTGTCTTAAGCGATATGGGCGGGGTATACCTGTTAGGAGCACAGCCCGGAACGGTCGTATCCAATAACCTCATACACGATATTCAAAGCAAAGAATACGGAGGCTGGGCGTTGTATACGGACGAGGGCAGCGCCGGCATCCTTTTGGAAAACAACGTTTGCTACAACACCTCGGATAACGGTTATCACCAACACTACGGAACGAGCAACACGGTCCGCAACAACATCTTTGCCTTTGCGGGGAAGGAAATGCTTCGGGTCTCTCGGTTTGAGTGCCATCTTTCCATCCTATTCGAAAACAATATTATCTATACAAAGGGATGTCCCGTATACGGATTCGGATACGGTGCCGGAACGGGAGAGAATCACGTTACGGCGGCCACGGTGGTTTCCGCTAACAATGTTCTTTGGTGTTCCGACGGGTCGGAGCCGATAATCTTGAATCAAGACGGATTTCGCACCCTTTCCGAGGTGCAAAAATACGGTCTTGAAAAAGGCAGCATCATAGCCGATCCCGGCTTTAAAGACCCCGAAAACTTTGATTTTACTCTTGACGAATCTTCTCCCGCTTTCAAAACGGGATTTAAGAAGATCGCCTTGTCCAAAGTAGGGGTTCGAAAATAGCGTAGATTCGTAAATATTTTGCCGGCAGGGAATACGCTTGAATTCCAAACATAAGAAGGGAAAAGAAAGCATGAGATTATTTGATCTTTTAAAGATGAATAAAGACATCGAGAATAGCTTGAATGAATATATTCATAAATTGGAAAAATACAAAACACTCAAGAAGGGACAATTGGCTTCCGTAGCCGATGACGATCTGAAAACCGCCGTCATGAGCCGGATGCAAGAAAAATTCATTGAGAAAAGAATCGATGAAAATGAAGTCATGGAATCCTTGCCAATACCCTGCCGGTATGTATATGCGTGCTGTACCGTTATTGATGAAATCAACAACGGCGGGCTAACACAATTGTTTTTCAATACGACAAAAAGGTTTGTATCAACGGCACAAGAGGGATTTTCGGTTATCGGAGATGAGGATTTGAGCCGTATTATGAAGGAAGCCATAAGAATCTATGAAAAAAACGAGGAACGGCTTGCAAAATACAACGACGGAACCGTCGAAAGCTTTTCCGCGTCATACAAGGAAAAGCTTTTCGACGAGTTCGACAATGAATTTGTCAAAAGGGCAATCGACTTCGATTCTTTATTGGTATGCTACATTCGAAAGAATGAGAATGCCTTCGGAGACTAACCGTATGACACGATAAAAGGCTATCCTAATTATGTTTACGGCAACGACGAAGGGGTAATTAAGCGCATCCTTTGCAACAAGGGCGGCCGGAAGCCTTATGGACAAGTGCCGGGACGTTCATACGGTCTTTTCTCCTATACCGTATCCGCCCTCTTTTCCTTACGAAGGACATAAAAGGACATGACTAAACCGATAATCATTACAAGGATGCAAACAAAAGGCTCCGTTCCGATGATTCTTGTAATTCGATACAGGGAATTTCCCGGACTGAAGGTGTATCTCAAAACGATTCTGCATAAGGCCAACAGTGCGAAAAATACGGGAATCAACTTCAGGATCAAGGCAATGAGGTTTCGGCTGAACCTCGATGCCAAGAAGGCGAAAGTCGCCGTGCCTAAGCAAATTATATAGAGCATGGCAACGGAAAGCAGAATGTATTGTCCGTACGTAATGTCAATCCAAAAGGTCCGGTTCAAAAAGGAAGTTATGCCGCTGTTCCAAAATACGAAGGTTCCGTTAACGCTGTAAATGGCACCGAAGATAAGGACCAACAAGGTCGTGAGAATAAAGGCCGAAAGGATGATGGCCGTAAGCTGCTTGCGTAAAATTTTCCGTCCTTGCTTTGCGGTGTATTGAAGAAGATGAATTTCTCTCGCCCGATCGCCCGTAATAAGGGGGGAGACCAGCACCAACACCGACAGGACCGATAATACGGCTAAGGCGACAAAATACTCTACGCTGTCTTCGTATGTGTATTGATCCATAATGTTTCGGTATTCTTCCGTCGCTTCGATGAAGTTCAATCGGGCCGTTTCCCGCTTTCCGTAAGACTCGGCCTCCGATATCAATCTTGGCAGCATGTACATAGGATAATTACGATACCGCTCGGAAATCAAATCGAGGGCTTGAAGCTTGAACCGAACGTAATCGCATTCTTCTCCTAATAAAGTCCAAACAGCTTTTCTTTCCGCTTCCGTATTTGTCGGTTTTTCTCTTACTTTTTCATAATCTTCGAAAGAGAATATTCCGGCATCGGCAAATACCGGCATGCTCTTTATATACCCGTTCATCTCGGCGATCAGCTTTTCACGCGTTTCCGTCGTAAATTCGATAAATTCCTCCTCTTCCAACGTAGGACCGTAACGATTGAGAAGCTCTACGCTGTATTCGAATTCTTCGGTCATCGAATGGCCGTTAGGAAAGTACACGATGTTAAAGCTCATGAATAAAAGGTAATACAAAGAACATAGCAGAACGATAATTCCAAGTATTCGTATATTCCAAATTTTTCTCATCTCATGAAAAACAATTCTCATGTCAAATTCCTCTTTCTGAAATAATGTAGAGCAAGAAGGCAAAAAGCCGTTAAAACAACAAGGGATACGAAAAGCCCTAACGTTTCAAAATGCGTCCATACAATGTCAATGTCTCCGTCGGTAAACCACAAGCCGTGCTTTAGCCACAGCGTTACCGGCGAAAGTACAATGACGGAGATTACGGCATACCCTATGGAGTTTAAAGGCATTTGCAAAGGCAGCGCGAGGGTTGCCGCGTTGGCGATAAGGAATAGGAAAAAGGATATGTAGCTGTTTCGAACAAACACCCCGATGCCGAATGCCATTAAGGAAAAGCACAGAACGATGCCTGCCCCTACAAAGAGCACCGCCAAAAGGTACGTTTGGACAGTAAAGCTTTGCCACGTTATAAACGGTCGATCGCCTGAAATAAGGTCGATTCTGTAATTGAATACACTTGACACGAAGCTTTTCCCGATAC
>JAAYHZ010000327.1 GCA_012744235.1 Clostridiaceae bacterium | reverse complement strand
CCTAACAGTCACCCTTCGGTCACGTCATGCATGGAATGGACACCGAATTCTCCGGCTATCACGCCTTCCGGAACCACGCTGAGCTTTTCCATATAGCTCTTCGCTTTATTCAAAAGCTCTTCTCCAATTACCGGCAGCAACTCGTCTTCTTTTTCGTATGCAATGATAGCGGTTCCTTCGATACCGGCACCCTTTGTGATTACGATGTCGTCTCCTACCTTCGCTCCCGAGGTGGTGATCATTCGATCTTTTTTTATCTTACCTACCGCCATGGTAATCAAAACGAATCGATTCACCGCTTGGGTCACTTCGGTGTGGCCGCCTATGATGTCTACGCCGATTTCGTTTGCCGCTTGGTTTAATTGGTCCGATACTTTTTCAAGGTCCTCGACGGTCGTGCCTTCGGGAGCCAATACGGTTACCATCAGACCGATGGGTGCAATACCGCAGGAAGCCACGTCATTGCAGCTGATATGAACGGCCAATCGCCCTACTTCCGCCGCGGTCCCGGTGATTGGGTCCGTAGACATGACGCACAATTGATCGCCGAAATCCAAAGCACAGCAATCCTCCCCGATACCCGGATTCACTAACACGTCGACGTTCTTGATTTTGATTTTATCAAGAACCAGCGTTTGAAGCAGCGAGTTCGGTATTTTGCCCACCTCGAGCACTTTCTTATTCCCCATTACCAACTGGTCCAGCCTCCATCTAACATAATATTATCCCCGGTAATATACTTCGAAGCCTTCGAGGCTAAAAATACTACGGGTCCTTTGATGTCATCATCATCGGCAAACCGTCCTAAGGGCGTCAGCTTCTTGTAATTCTCATAAAAAGGCGCATTCTCCGGTTTTTCTTGCGGAATATAACCTCCGGGGCTGATGGCGTTGCAGCGAATATTGTATTTGCCGTATTTATTGGCAATCCATTTCGTAAACCCGATCATACCCCATTTGTCATAAGTGTAGTTTAGGCTGCTGCTCATATTCGTGCCTTCGTAAACTACAAACCTCGGGCCTCTTACGCCTTGTATGGACGATATGTTAATGATGCTGCCATCTCTTTGTTGTTTCATGTACATTATGACTCTTTTTGTGATCAACATCAAGCCGGTAGAATTCACTTTTTGGGCTTTTTCCCATCCTTCCACGGTGCAGTCCTCAAGATCCGCCATTCCTTCTCTTAAAACGGCGTTGTTTACCAGAATATCGATACGGCCGTATTCCTTGGCCACACCGTCTACGAAATCGTTGACGGAAGCTTCATCGGAAAGGTCCAAATAGGCTCCTGCGGCGGACAAGCCTTCCGCTACCAAAGCTTGCGCATATTCCTTGCATTTGGCTTCGTTTCTCGACGCAATGATCACCGTTGCTCCGGATTCCGCCAATCCTCGGGAGATATGGGTACCGTATAAGCCGTAGCCTCCCGTTACAATCGCAATTTTTCCGTCCAAACGGAACATATCCAATGTTTTCATCACGGATCACCTACCTTTTTATGACCGTAGTCGTATCAATCGATTTCTCCATGCTTTTTCACAATGGACAGCGTGTACTCGTAGTCCTCATCGTTATTGCGGAAGCAGTAATCGGGAGCATGGCAGCCTTCGTATCCCAATATGTTCATGGCGTGTTTGTAGGAGTTGAATATTCCGATCTTGGCCATGTCCGTGCGCAAATTCAGGATTTTATCCAAATACTCCGCCGCCTTTTCGTAATCGCCCGTACGTAAGCTTTGATCCAAAATACGAGACAAGCGAGGCGTGCATGTAAACATTCCGTCCAAATAGGTGGTAATTCCCCACCGGTAAGCGATGTCCACCGTATCCAATCCGCTGTAAATGACGCTGAAGTCGGAGGGAATGTTTTTACTTAAGATCAAGTTGCGTCCTAAGGCTTGGTCCGCCGTTTTAATACCCTTCAGTTTGTCGGTTTCGGCTAAAACCCGTTCGATGCTCGAGTATGTAATCTTCGTTTGGGTAACCACGGGAAGATCGTACATGTAGACGTTGTAGGGAGATACTTGGGCGACGCCTACATAGAAACGAACCAATTCGTCCGGAGTCGAAGCATAATAGTAAGGCGGTGTTAATACGATACCGTCAATGTCGAGCCCGGCCAAATAACGCAAACGTTCCTTGACTCTCCAAAGGGAATTGTCCATGGCTCCTACAAGTACGGGGCATCGGCCGCCTACCGCTTCAATGGCCGTCTCCACAACGCTTCGATATTGGTCTTGCCGAATGGCATACATCATTCCCATGGATCCGAGTACCAGTACGGCTACCGCTCCGGCTTCCAACATGTCATCAATCTGCTTTTCATAGCTTTCCGGTAAAAAAATACCGTTTTCATCAACCGGTGTCCCAAGAGCCGGTATGAAGCCTGCATTCATTTTCATATTCGAACCTCCGCTTCATTCACAGATTTAAAAACCCTATCTAGAAAGATAACCGGTGTTACACCGGTTATCTTACCATTCTTTCACAACTTATTTCGCATGCTTTTTCAAAACTTCCAAGAAGGCATCAATGCATCTTTGGATATGAACTTCTTCCCAAGAAGGATGCAAGAACAAGCATACCGTTCTGTTACGCAGAGAGTTTGCTACCTCGCAGAAGTTTTCCGTGTATTTGACGGATTCGGGATTGGTGTACTCCTCGGAACGGAAGGGGAACTTATGGGATCCGAAACCGTTGTGTTCGCGATAAGCCGCTTCCAAATAGGCTTCGGGCCACAGGATTCCGTAGCAAGGAATCTTCATATTCTTCAGATCATCCAATATAACGGCGGAATCGCAATCCAAAGCATCCAAATCCAATACGATGGGGTACCACCAATAAGCGTTTTGTCTTTCTTCCGTGTTTACCGGCAGGTGCTTAATTCCTTTTACGCCGGCAAAGGCTTCATCGTACATTTTCGCGTACTTTTTCCTTCTCGGCATATTCCAAGTGTCGAATCTCTTCAGCTCGTTGATACCGATGATGGATTGAATTTCGGTCATTCTGTAGTTAAAGCCGACTCTTCTGTGGATATATGGAAGTTTTTCTTCCAATGCCAGCATGTTCAATCTTTCTTTGACATCGTATCCGTGGTCTCTGAAAGAACGGCATTCCCAAGCAAGATCTTCGTTATCCGTTACGACCATACCGCCTTCTCCGCCGGTGGTGAAGTGCTTGCTTTGGCAGAAGCTGAAGCATCCTACATCCCCGATGGTTCCGGCCTTCTTGCCCTTGTAGAATCCGCCGAAACATTGAGCACAGTCTTCAATGACCTTCAAATTGTGTTTCTTGGCAATTTCCAATATCGGTCCCATATCGGCTACAACACCGTACAGATGAACGACGATGATGGCTTTGGTTCTTTCGGTGATCAGCGGCTCGATTGCATTCGGGTCAATGGTATGATCTTCGGTAACGTCGGCAAATACCGGGATGGCTCCGGCTTGTACGGCGGCAAAGGAGGATGCGATGAAGGAATAAGACGGTACGATCACTTCGTCCCCGGGACCTATGCCAAGACTGCTGACGGCAATATGCAGTGCAGCCGTTCCGTTTGTACAGGAAATAGCATACTTGGCTCCGATCCATTCGGCCCATTTTTTCTCGAATTCCATTCCTTTAGGACCTGTCCAGTAGTTGACCTTTCCGTTCTTTAACGGTTCCAATACATCTTTAAAATTGTCTTCGCTGAATTGCGGCCACATGGGGAAATTTAAATCCGCAATTCCGGGACCATTCATAATCTTTGTGTCTTCTTTATTAGCCATTTTGACTCCGCTCCTTTATATTTATTTATGTAATTATAGACAGTAGGTAAGCTTTAATATTTCCTCTACCAAAACGTTCCCTGCCGTTTCGGAGAGCTTGCTGGATTGTGCGGTTTTGATCTCGTAGCCTCCCTGACGGAAAGCTTCTTGGTTCGGAATGTATCCCACATAATCGTTGGCAAGTCCGACCACTACGGTATGAGCCGCTTTTGCATTCTTTTTTACTTCCAATGCAAATTCCACGAACACTTCACCCGGGAACGTAACAAACAAAACGTCACCTAACAGAACAGCCTGTATCGTTGTTTCAATAAAGCTACGGTTTTGCTCTGCTAAAGTTAAGATTTCCCTTGCATAGATTTCGTCGGGAACACCGTCTAACAAGGACGGTATCACGCCCCCGCAGGCTTCCCACAAAGCCTTTGCATTTTTTACGTCTTCTTCGGAAATTTTACGACAGGGCAATTGGATTATGGCGACGGCATTTTTTATATGATCGGGAAGCCGTCTTTTATTCGCCAAGGCTTCCATCGTATAATCGGCCAATTTTTTCCCGATTCTTTCCGCTTCTTCGAAGCCTCGGTTTTGGTCGGGATTCTTGTAGTCCAGATGATTGATGTTTCCTTCGGCTCCGTTGGAAAACCAAACCACGGTTTCATCGCCGAAATGTTCTTGCAGTTTTACGGTTAAATAGTGGATGTAATCTCTTGAATATAGCCAGTCTTTACCGACCAAAATGGCGGGATGAAGAGTGAAATTAACCATCAAGGCCAATGTTTTCGACGTATCCTTGGAAACGCATTGTATGACCGTTAAGGTCGGGTCGATGGGTCCGGTGGTTCCGATTACATCGTCAGGGTCCACCTTGTTCCAATTCATAACGATGCTGTTGTCTTTCATAATAAGGCGCCGGTTGAAGCTCAAATCGTTCACGTCGGTAACGGCGCAGAAGACTTCAGACTCTTGGGCTTCCTCTTTTATGCCCTTTAGATTTTCCGCGATGGATGAAAACGCCTTGTCCAAATAGTCAACGGCATCTTCGTGACGCTTTGATTTGAATATTTCGCTTGTATCCGGTCCGGAATGGGTGTGAGTAGTATTGACCATGATGCGATCTTCCGGGATATTTGCGGACTTCGACACTCTTTTTTTAATGTCGGCGCATTGATCCCCCATTAAGCATAACAGATCGAAGCTTAAGAAAAGAACTTCTTGTCCTTCATGACAAAAATAGACGGCGTTACAAAATAAATCGTCGTGCACGCCTCGGGATTTGTCGTCGGCTCGGACATTTCCGCCGATAGATAAACCGATAGGCGGAGTAATGTTAACCCTTTTTGCAGCTACCTTCATATATCGGACTCTCCTTAATAAGGACCTCTTTGGAATTATTGTTCGATAATTATTCCATTGAGTTTATTAATTCAATAATACCATATTTATCATGAATATTCAATATGTATACAAATTATTTTCCGGATATGAGCTTCGGGCAGTCCTCGCTTAAGAAACAATGTAAGCAATCCGGTTTGGCCGATTTGCAGACGGTTCGGCCGTGGTTTATGATTTGATGGCAAAAGTCCACTTGTTTTTCCGGAGGTACCAATGCCAGCATTTCCTTTTCCACTTTTTCCGGATCCTTATGTCGGGTAAATCCCATCCTTCGCATGATTCTTCCGAAGTGGGTATCAACGGCGATAGCCGGTTTGCCGAAGGCGTTACCTAACACCACGCTGGCGGTTTTTCTTCCGACTCCGGGAAGCTTTGTAAGCTCCTCCATGGTATCCGGTACCTCGCCGCCGTATTCTTCTTTGATCATGCGGGACATGGCAATCAAGTCCTTGGCTTTGTTTTTGTAGATGCCTACCGTTTTAATGTATTCCTCCACCTCTTCCAAACGAGCCTCCGCCATGTCGTAAACGGTAGGGTAACGGGCAAATAAGGCGGGCGTCACGATATTCACCCGATTATCCGTGGTTTGGGCCGATAATCTTGTGGCAATCAACAGCTGATACGGATTATTGAATTTTAAAGAACACTTTGCATCCGGATAATGTTTATCCAAAAGAGATAATATCCGATGTAATCTATCAACCTTCTGTTGCTTTGACTCTCTCATGGCTCCCTCTTTTTATATCCCTTGGTTTGCAAAATCGCGCTTCGGTCGGTAGATGTTGTCCAATAAATATCTTGCACCGCCTAAGACCACGGTATCGTCTCCTAAGACGGAATAGTTCACTTGAATTTTGTCCCCGTAAAGATCGAAAGACATGCTTTTAACCTTTTGCTTTACTCGGTCGATGAATAATTTGCCGAATTTGGTAATTCGGCCGCTGATGCCGATTTGACGGATGTCCAATAGGTTCACCGCGTTGTTGATCCCGAAGGCTAAGCAATCCGCCGCATGAAGGACGGTTTCCAAGGCTACGGGGTCCTTATCTTCGTAAGCTTTTAGGAACGAATCGAAAAGAGGCAAATCTTTCTTTTGAACAAGCTCCCAAAATACACCGGATTTTTTCTCTTCCGCCGCTTTCAGTGCCCTTTTTAATATGGCGGGAATCGAAACCAAGGTTTCCAGACATCCTCGATTTCCGCACTCGCAATGCTCTCCGTTCATGTCGATGGTCATATGTCCCAATTCCCCTGCAATCCCCCATGCTCCTTTGTATATATTGTCGTCGATGATGATACCGCATCCTACGCCTTCGTTGATGTCAATCAAAATATTGTCTCCTTCTCTTCCGCTTCGAGCAATGGTATGCTCCGCATAAGCGGCAAAGCAGGATTCGTTTTCCATTAAAATGGGGATGTTGCTAAAACGGTTGCTCAGCTCCGTATAAAAGGTCTTATTCGTATGTAGTTTTTCAATGACCGTAGACGATACGACGGTATAGTCCCTATAATTTATAATCCCGGGTATTCCCAAAGCGATACCTAAAAAGTTGTTTCGATTCAGTTTGCTTTCTTCGATTAATTCCTCACACAAGGAGATCAACCCGTTCCCCAACTCCGCGATATCGTATTCCGATATGCTTTTTCTTGCAATTTCATTGCATTTCAAATCGTAGACGCCGCCGGAATTCTTGTCCTTTTTTACTTCCAACGAAATGACAAACCTGCTTTTTTGATTGACCTTCAGCATGATGGGCTTTCTTCCGCTGGAATTGGTTTTACCGGCGCCGACTTCCATGACCAGCTCGTTCTCCAAAAGCTCCTCAACCAAAGAAGATATGGTGGTAGGACTCAAACGGGTCAGCCTTGCCAATTTCACACGAGAAATGGGCTCATAGCGGTTAATCAGGTTAAACACCAGCGTAAGATTGTTTTGCTTGATCAGCTGTTGATTTGCTATTTTTACATAATCGTTCGGCTGTTTGGTTATCAAATTATCTTCTCCTATATTTCCTCATCGATTTTTCTTTATCTTATGAATCTTATTCGCCCGTTACCAAAAGCTTTTTGGCGACAATGCCGTCGTATTCGTTTACAAACCTCAGCAAATTTTTACCGTACAAGGCTTCCTTCGCTTCCTCTTTTACGTCCAGCTCCGCCAAAATATCTTGGTCACGCTTCAGCCAGT
Source organism: Clostridiaceae bacterium (assembly GCA_012744235.1). Lineage (GTDB taxonomy): Bacteria > Bacillota > Clostridia > JAAYHZ01 > JAAYHZ01 > JAAYHZ01. The sequence goes on along the minus strand of JAAYHZ010000327.1, from coordinate 9,216 downwards.
CCTTCAGCCACTTTATGTTGTAATCGTTAACGTTGCTGTCGGTCCCGAACAGAAGGTTGTTTTCAATATCGTATCCGATGCAATACAGCTTTGTTAAAACTTCCTTTCTGTACAAAGGAGGAGTTCCGGGAGCAATGTCAATGAACATTTCCACGGACAAGTCTTTACGCCATGTATAAGCATTTAAAAACTTCCCGTAAACAGCGATACACTCGTCGTGCCAAGGCCAAGATACGTGAGCCAAAGCAAATTTGAGCCCGTTGACTTCCAAAAGGGCTTCAAAACGAGAGGGCTTGTTGTACTCGGAAGAGTTCAGTCCGTCCCACAAGATGCCGGAGTGGAACAGGACGGGTTTTTCATGCTTTGCGATTTCGTTGTATACTTTCATTGCCGCAGGGTCCCCGGGATAATGGGTATTGCATATGATTTTAAACCCTTTGATTCCGCACGCTACCGCTTCCCTTACTTGGTCAATGGCATCCTTTTCCAAAGGATTAAGCCAGTAAAAAGGAAATAAAAGCGGATTTTCTTCGCAAATCCAAAGTACGTTATCCAAACGATTTTGTGAAGAATAGTCTGTTTTGTTCCATTTGAGAGCGTCCGGTGCCAAGGATATGACAATTCCTCCGTCCACGCCGCCTTCTTTGAGTTTATTGTAAAAATCGTCTCGATCCATATCGCGATCGAATATATGGATGTGACTGTCCAATAGCATTTTTCCCTTTCACTCCTTCTAAATGATTTCAATTGAATCTATCGTCATTATTGAAACGTTATCGTTTCGGTGTTTTGTATGGCCGTTTCAATCAATTCATCCAACTCCGCATATGCTTCCTGCTGTTCTACGATAGGAAGCTTGGGCTTTATTACGGGATGCTTTGCTACGAACACCGTACAACAGTCTTCGTAAGGCAGTATGGAGGTTTCATAAGTGCCGATTTTTTCCGCGATGTTGATAACCTCCACTTTATCCATTCCGACCAAGGGACGGTATACCGGAAGCTTCACAACCGCATTGGTTGCATTCAGAGCCTCCATGGTCTGGCTTGCCACCTGGCCTACGCTCTCCCCTGTAATAAGCGCCAAAGCGTCGTTTTGAAGGGCGATTCTTTCGGCGATTCGCATCATGGCTCTTCTCATAATGATGGTAATCAAGCCGATGGAACACCGTTCGTTGATCCGAAGCTGAATATCCGTAAAAGGCACAATGTGTAAAGTTACGGGGCTTGTGTATTCCGATAGGATTTTCGTCAGCTTTATAACCTTGTCCTTAGCCCTTTCGCTTGTGTAAGGATAGCTGTAAAAATGCACCGCATGAAGCTCGATACCCCTTTTGGCCATCATCCAGCCGGCTACCGGGCTGTCGATGCCTCCGGATAAAAGCAGTACCGCCTTTCCGCTCGAACCGGTGGGCATTCCGCCGAAAGCCGGAATCACCCTGGAGAAAATATAGGCATGGTCTCGGATTTCCACGGTCAACTCGAAATCCGGATTATGGACATCCACCTTTAATTCCTTCACGTTTCGAAGGACATAGCCTCCGACCTTTTGGCATATTTCCGGAGAGGTCAAAGTGTAATTTTTATCTTGCCTTCTTGCCTCCACCTTAAAGGTTTTCGCCCCGTCCTTCGCCACGGCTTCCTTTGCCGTCAGCACCGCCGTTTCGTAAACGGTTTCCATATCCGTGCCGGTTTTGTATGCGGGGCTTACGGATACCACGCCGAATACCTTCCGTACCTTTTCAATCAGGCGCGGAAATTCATCGAAGCCTTCATGAGGTTCGATAAAAATTCGGCCCTGCGCCCGTACAATATTCATTTCTCCTAATTCTCGTACGGCTTTTCGGATATTCTCGACCAGCTTTTTCTCAAATATAGGGCGATTTAACCCTTTCAGCATGATTTCTCCGTACCGTACCAGCAATATGGTCTGCATGTTTATCTCATCACCTTGCTTCTGTTCTTAATGGTTATGACCGGTATGATTTCTTCTAAAGCTTCCTTTAATTTCTCAATATCCTCCTGCTCGTTAAACTCGGAAAAGCTGATGCGAATGGTGCCGTCCAAAAGCTCCGGCGCAACCCCCATGGCCTTAAGTACATGGCTTTTGCTTTTTCCCGAGGAAGAGCAGGCGGAACCGGTTGACACGTAAATGCCCTTTGCTTCCAAGTGGTGCAACAGCACTTCTCCTTTTACGTTGGGGAACGATATGCTGACGATATGATCCAAGCTGCAATGTTCGGAATGAATAACGGCATCCTTAAACTTATCTTTTACGAAATCCAACAGGCTTCTTCTTAATTCGGAAATCTTTCTACCGGTTGCATCCAAGTTACTGTACACCATTTTCGCAGCCAATGCAAGCCCCGCGATTCCCGGTGTATCCATGGTCCCGGAGCGCATTCCTCCTTGGTGTCCTCCTCCCCACATCACCGGCTCGATTTTCGTTCCGGTTTTGATGTATAAAACGCCGACACCCTTCGGTCCGTGGAATTTATGCCCGCTTATACTCAACAAATCCGCTCCGAAGCTTTGAGGCTTTATAGGCATTTTCCCAAAGGCCTGTACGGCATCGACATGGTATAGGGGCTTGTCCTTTAGCGTCTTTATTTTATCCCCGATTTCCTTAATCGGCTGTATGCAGCCGGTTTCGTTATTCACCGCCATCACGCTGACAAGGACGGTATCTTTTCGAATTGCACGGAGCAATTCGTCGACATTCACTTTACCGGATTCGTCGACGCTGATAAAATCCGTCTCGTAGCCTTCGGCTTCGTAATGCTTGAACACTTCCAAAACGGCGGAATGTTCGATTTTCGTTGTTATTAAATGCTTTCCTTTTTTTCGATTGGCCATGATGCTTCCGGATATGGCCATATTATTCGACTCGGTTCCCCCGGAGGTAAAATAGATTTCCGAAGGCTTGACTCCGAGAATATTCGCCAAGTCTTCTTTGGCTTGATTGATGATACGCTCGGCTTCAATCCCCTTGGTATGCAAAGACGAGGAATTGCCGTAGCAATTTTTACTGATATTAGCAACGAGGTCAACTACCTCTTCATACGGTCTTGTGGTTGCTCCGTTATCCAGATAATACTCTTTCTTCAAACCCGATCCTCCAACATGCTTGTAATTTATTATACCACAGAATATAAGTCTTCATCATTATTAGAGTATACCCAAATGATTATATGAAAACAAGAAACCTTGCATAAAAGAAGCGGAAAGTATACCGTTTCAAGGTATTTTTCCGCTTCCGTACGATTTTGCTTTTTTCAAAGTCTTTTATTGTCCTTTGTACGTTTGTACGTCTTCAATGACGAATTCCGTTATGCCTTCTCTTTCAAGCTGCGGATAGTAGGTCATTTTCGTCCGGTTTTCTCCCGTGAAAGCAAATCCGGGTTCCGCGTTTCCGATGTCCGCAACGGTACGGCCGTCCTTTTCAACGATTTCCGTGATATGATAACCGGTGTAGGTTTTGTCCGGATGTTTTACGATAATGTACTTTCCTTTCAGTCCTTCGTCCGGCTTGACGTCAAGAACAAAACCGTTCCGATCGTCTCCTTCGGATTTTGCCAAAACATCCGTTACGATACCCGTAACGGAGCGGTTTTCGGACAGAGAGGCATTGCCATAGGTTAAGACATTCGCATCGACGCCCTGAAGCAATACGACCTTCCCGTCTTGTATTCGTACATAACCGAATTGGCCTTGGAAGCGAATCCCGTCAACCGTCACATCCAAGTCTTCCTCAAAAGCGCTGAAGATATAGTCGGTAAAGCCTTCTCCCGTCACCTTAACCGCAACGTCAAATTCATGCAACCCGTTTATATTCAACCGTTCCACATTCCTTACATAAGCTTTGTATTTGTCTGAAAACGGCTCCATCAACGTTACGAAGCATGAAGTCAAATTTTCGCCTTCCCTTCTTAACACCATTTTGTCCATGGTGTAGTCGTCCGCTTGGTCGTTCAGATCATAGGCGGTGGATTTTCTCGTGGCTCTCATGGAAGGCGCTTTCCCCATCATGATTTCCCCTTCCGTGTTCGTTCCGAAAATGTTGATTCCTGCGTTTTTGCCTACACCCTCTTCCGTGACGGTATAGGAGATAAAGTAAGGCTCATCCTTCAAATCCGCCGCTTTTACGTCATGTACGAACATATAGGCGGTGTAGTGGCCGCCGGCATAGCCGGATTCCGTCTCGCCTTTCGGCTTTACGTAAGGGGTTCCTTCGGGAAGGAGGGTTTCGTATTCTCTTTCCCATTTTATATCGGTATTCAGTTCATAGTTATAATCGGCGCACATGTTTAAGGTATATTCGTGCCGATTTCCACCTTTGACTCGGAATATATCCAGAACATAGCCTTCGGGTCCTTTTTCATTGATGGGAACATAAATCACTTCACGGTCATAGACATCCGTTTCTTTGTAGGCATTTACATCGAATGCCCGCATCACGCCTACGGTGTTATCGGAAGGGACATAGCGTAAAGTGCTTCCTACATGCCTGCTTTGGGTATTTTTTTGGTTTACGACAACCGTGTTATGCGCAAGGGTGGACAATGTCCATGACCGGTTGTAGGTATGGGTGTATCCCAAATCCGGCAGCAGTTCCACTCCGTAGCCGAAAATATTCATATTCAAAACGTCGAAATGTTCATGTCCGTATTTCGGAACATAAGTCATCACCGCTTGGGTCACGTTGCTTTTCAAGGCGTCCGTATTTCCCGTCAAACGAGCGATGCCCGATGCGGACATCAGCACGTTTTTAAACGAATCGTTGCTTTTCTGCCCGCCGTCGGAAGCATGGGTGTCCATAATCGTAAGGTGTTTGCCGTTCGGATAGGACAAAAGGCTCGGTACGGTTTGAGACGTTCTTAATATGGGGTACTTATCCAAGAATTTAAAGTTTTCAATACGTTCTCCCGTTCCGGGATAGATGTAGCCTTCCGGGTCCGTATATCGGGTCACCAACCCTAACACGTTATACAATCCGGTTGTAATCTGCCTGTGGTAGGAAACGGTGACTTCCTTCCAAAAGCCGTCGAACAGATAATTGTTTTTCACGAAAGTATCCACCCGTTCCAAGGCAATGTGGATATAATCGGGATTTTCCAAAGCTTTTCCGATTCGTATCAACCCCTGCCATTGAACGTAATCCATATTGCCGTTCATGACGCCGTAGGATTCCGATAAAGCGATTCCGTCTTTGATAATGTACAGGATCTCTTCATGGAAATCGCGATTTTTTTCTTGCCCTAATTTTTCCAAAGCGTTTGTTTTCCGAACCTCGGCGTAGGCTTCGGCGATGGATGCCACCATATCAAGGTCGCCGTAAAACCACCTCGTCCAAAAACCGCCGAAGTAAGCGTAAGGAGGTCCTGCCGGCTTGGGTATCGGGTAATTGGTGTAGTAATAATCAATAGCCGGAGCGTAATTATCGTAATTTTCACAGATTTTGGCCAATACACGGGCGGCTCCCGCCGGGTCGATTTTCGCAAGCTCCGGCAAAGCGGAGACTACGTACTCTCGTTGGTGTGCCCACAGGGAGGGAGTAAAGTAACAGATGACGCCGTCTTTATCTATGTAATACGGGTATTCCACCATGTTCCCGTTTCCGTTATCAAATCGGTAAACCTCGGTCTCGGGAAACTCGGCATTTGGGTACATATCTCCGGTTTTGTTGGATTTGATTTGGTGAGGATACAGGATGTTATAGGTATACAAAGCATAGGGACGAAGGCTCGTATCTTTCGGATCCGGAATATTTTTAATACCCAAATACGGAGGGGTAATATCCAAAAGAAGCTTCGCTCTGTCGGTTATAGCGGAAATATCCACGTCTTTTTTTTCGGATTCCGCAGTCACCCGATTTTTAAGCTCCTTGTTCGCCGCTTCAATAAAAGCGGTTTTCTCTATGTATATGGATGTATCGTTCGGATCTCCCAAATGAATTTGGTACATGCCGGCCTCCGACACCGGCGGATGGCTGAATGTCAATACGTCCATTCCCTTGGAGCGTTTTTTCGTAAATTCAAGGTCTATCGTCTTTCCTTTCGGGTCTTTCCAAGTCAACCGGTAATCGGACTTTTTCGAAGCTACGGCAATCTCAAGGGTATTGACACCCACACAATCTATACGGATTTCCGGTTCATCTTTTTTAAAATCCGCCGGATCCTTTGTCCATTTCATGTCCGGCATCCTGCCCTGCTCGCCTAAGAACATGTTAAAGTTCACCGCATTGTTGGAATAGTCGTTAAAATACGAATTGGCGATGGGAAAATAGGATGCTGCGGCATTGGCGCCCCAGTCCACTTTTATGACGTTAAATTGCAGGCTTTCACCGTTTCCGGGGAGCTTGTTTAAAGGTACGGTAACAAAAGCTTCGTACCCGCCTTCCACGGGATTAATTTTTGTTGTCACGTCTCGAAGGTAAATGCGATCCGCATCATTGAAGTATATGTTCACCGACCACTTCTGCTCGTAAACCGTGTCAATGATATAGATAGGACCCGTTTTACCGGCTTCCCGTATGAATATGGCATGCTGTTTGTTTTTGGATTCCGCATGCTCGTATCGGTTTTCATAAAAGAGCTTGAAATACAGGTTCTCCCGGTCTTTCAGGACTTGAAAACGATCCTCATAGTTCAAATCTTCTCCCGAGTAAAACCTTTTTGATATGCCGTAAGAAGGGATTTTATTGAACAGCTCCAAAATTTCGTCTTCCGATCCTCCCTCGGTTTCATAACCGAGAAGGGAATATCGGTAGAAAGAAACCTTTTCCCTGTATCCGAGACTTGCATCCTGAGCGGATTCCGGGCTGCAGGAAGACGTTAAAATAAACAGACCGAAAACGAAGAAGATCCCGATTCTTTTGCTTATTTTTATTTTCATGGCTATTTCCTTTCCGTATTCGAATCCTTTTTCGTTTTAAAAAGCGGATTGGGCAACGGGTATATAGGTCAGCTTACCTTGGATTCGGACACTTTCCATTAGCGTTAAGCTCTTTACTAGGTAAGGCTTCAAATTCGGCTTGATAACCTTTTTGATTTCCTCCAAATCCGTTTGAAGCTTTACCCGACGTCCTAAGGTAATGTGAGGCTTTAAAGGCTTGTCATCGCCTTGTATCCCCGCTTCAATAAGGCCTCGATCCAGCTTTTTTCTTATCTTTAATAAAGGCTCCGACTCTTTCATCCCTAACCATAAAATGTGCTCCGGTCCGGTTTTGAAGGTTCCGAAATCGGTAAACTCAAGGGTAAAAGGATCCGCCGATTCCACGGCGGCATCCATGACTTTTTTAATGACCGGTATTGCTTCTTCACCGACCTCCCCTATGAATTTCACGGTTAAATGGATGTTTTCTTTGTGTGTAAAGCTTCCCGCTTTTGTATAGGATTTAAATCTTTCTCCGTATTCAAAGATGACATCCTTTGTTTTATCGTCAAACGTAATGGCAATAAAGGTTCTCAAATCATCATCTCCGTTATTTTATTTTAAATCGACAGAATCGAATGATTCCCAACCCGTTTTCCACACACCAAAAACTAAGCAATATGGTGCCGTCCTTGCATTTTAGCATATGAGGAGCTCCGAACTTCAGCTCTTTGAATTTCTCCGACATATTTTTCCCTTGTCCCGTGAGATTATCCTCGTCCGTCCCCCATAAAGGCGTTTGGTCGATATTGATCCACCGGTCGCCATCCAACACGGAGAGGTTCAGCCACAAGCCCCTTTTATCCATTCTGCGATAGGCGGATAGAATTCTACCGTCTTCGATATATATGGAAGTTAAGGTCTGCCCTTGTAATCCGGTGGACATAGCGGGACCGAAGGTTTTCCCGCCGTCATCGCTTATGGCGTAATGGTTTTCCAAATCGGCACCGGCTTCATCGTCGTAAGCCCAAGCTACGGCCAAAAGCCTTCCGGAATCCACGGGGATGATTTTGGATTCCCAAAAATAGATACGCCTTTCGGGCCTTTGCATGACGACGGTATACTCGGGCCACGTTCTTCCTTGGTCGTAAGACAAAAAGGCTACCATTTTCAGCCCTTCGGGACAATTTCCGTCCCAGTCCGGCCAAGTGGAGGTAGGCAAAAGGCAAATGTCTTTGTAATATGTAACGGGAGAACACATTTCGAATGCAGGTCCTATTAAGGGAGGATCAAAAGGCTCGGGCTTGCTCCATGTATAGCCGTGGTCGTTGGAAAAGGACATGGCCAAGGTGACGGGAACAAATCCCAATGTGTCCGGGTTGGTTAAACCGAAATCTTCACGGAAGCGATCGTGGCGCATGATAAAGGCGGAAAGCTCCCCTGTTTTGCTTTTCGCAATTCTGCACGCTTCCGATATCGGTTTTCCCGGTTCCGGTTCGTAAAGAGGTCCTTGCAATTCCCAAGTGGCTCCGTTATCCTTGGATCGAAACAGGATGTTTCGAAGATTCACCGCTTCGAAGGCTTCGCCAACAACGGCGGCGGCTACAAAGTCCCCGTTGTCGCATTGGACAACGGAAGGAAAGTACGCTTGAACACTTTTCAGATAGGGCTTCGGATTTTTAAAAAGAATCCCGGAATGAATCATCTCAATGAAAGACATAGCCAAAGTTCTCCTTATGTCGTATATGTATATGATTATAGCATAATATTGAAAATTGAATATCCTTCATTTGGGAAATTTCTCTTGAAGGAATTGCCGACTTGCAAAAAACCCTTGCAAAAAATGACTCTGAAAAAAACAATTTATTGTGAAAATGACTTGCAAAAGTTGTGAAGCATGTGGTAGAATCATTGTTGCTGTAGTTTTATAAGGTAAATCGATAAAAAATTAATGTTGTATAGACGTTAATGAGTTAGGACAGGAGGTGCAAAACGAATGGCAAAATGTGAAATATGCGGCAAAGGTACATCTTTCGGGCATAATGTCAGTCACTCCGTAAGGAGAACGAAAAGAACTTTTAAAGCTAACATCAGAAACGTAAGAGTGGTTCAAAACGGGACTGCAAGAAAAATGAAAATTTGTGCTAGATGTCTTCGCTCAAACAAATTGGAAAGTGCTGTCTAATCATAACGGAATCACGGATATTGGCAATAAAATGACGGAAGGGGTCCGTCATTTTTATTTTTCTTTATTTTTCTTAAAAAATATTGTTGCAGAATAAACGGGGAGCCTGCAAGTTCTACGTCATATCGACTCCCCGTCATCAGACCTTCATCTTTTAAT
>JAAYHZ010000326.1 GCA_012744235.1 Clostridiaceae bacterium | reverse complement strand
TATAATATTCCATTCTTCCAGCTTGTCTTCCGTTTTTTGAACGATTCGGTTCATTTGGGAGGAACGGTCCTGTCGATAGGTTTTCGAAAGGCCGTAGGATCCCAATACCAAAAGAAGCACCATGGGAATCACAAAGGCAATATATTTAAATTCCAGCCACCGATCCTCGGTTTTCGCAAAGGACTTTCCTTGTTCACGAAATACGGTTATCGCAAACAAAATCATGAGGATTACGCCGACAAGCATCATCGGTCCGAAACCAACAGGCTGCATGTTAAGAAAAGAAATGACATATACAGGCAGCGAGAAGAGGACCAATAAAAGCAGTCGGATTTTTCGGATAATAAGGATGTAGCAAACCAAGGAAACGCCGACGGAGATTAAAATGACCGATAAGTTCAAAAAAGGTTCCGTATCTCTCCGCAAGGAGGTCAAAGCTTGCCAAATCCATTTTCCGTAATCATAGATGGTTTGCTGAACAATGTACAATCGGCCGCCCTTGTTGACGACGACTACAAAAGCAATCACCGCTACGATGATCAATGAGAAGGTGATCCGGAAGAATTTTTTGTTTATGGACATCACCGAAAGCAGGAAAATCGTAACGAAGCAGACAACGGCACAGGTTTGGTAATCGAAAGGTATCAGCAATACAAGGGACAATACGCCTGTGGTAATTACCGCATACAGGAAAGCAAGAAATATGACAAAAATTCGATTCGTTTTATTTTCGTTCTCCATACTTTCCTCCTTATGAATGCAAAACCGAACCAATATCGTCGGCCGAGGACAAATCAAACACGGTTATTTTCTTATCTCGTAGAATGCTGATACTGGTTAAGGTCTTTCTTTTCTCCTCGGGCGAGCCTAAAACCGGAGTAATGAGCACCACATTGATTCCCGCCATTTTTAACTCGACGATCAAGTCCATCAAGTCCTCGGACAATCGACCGGATACGATAATGGCGTCTCTTGAAGCAAAGTAGCGCGTATAGTAGTTGCGCATAATATCTTCAAAGGACAGCCATTGGTCCATGTTCAGAATCGACATGAAATCGTAATAGCCTTCAAAATCTTTCTTGTCGGCGACGGTGCGGTCCGTCATATCCATATCGTTCATCATGATTTTGCAGGTAATGTTGTTATTAACGAAGTAATGAGCAATGGAAAGAGCCGATTCCAATACAATATCGCTTGCGATCAGCTTATCCTCTTCCTTGTAATTCCCGGTGTCGATGTCCACAAACATACTGACGGATAAATCGTTAGGATGGGCAAATTCCTTTACCATCAACTTGTCTTTTGCCGCAGAAACCTTCCAGTGGACCTTTTTAAAAGGAACACCGGGCTTGTATTCGTCGATGGCTTCGATTTCGGTGTAGTCCTCCAGAACTCCTTTTTCACCGGATATGGAAACCTTTTCTTCCACGTTTCCCTGTACCGACGAAAATCGAGGGATATAATGGATCTTTGGCAGCACACGGATGCTTTTCACGGAGGTTTTTTCCGCGGTTTTTAAAGTAAAGAACCCGAAATAGTCCGTCAATCGAAATTCCTTGATTCCGATATTAAATTGTCCGATATGACTGCAGGGAATTCCCTTTTCGATCACGTACTCCTTACGAGGAAAGAGAAAGTAGTATCCGGTTTGAAACAGCTCACGGCTGATATAATGGTCCACGTAAAAGTGGGTTTGTACAAAGGGATACATGAAGAAATCTTCATTATGGATTTTCAGTCGATAATTTACGTTATCTCCTCGCGTTACGGTTTTGTTGTCAATGCTTTCGGTATACTTCAGCCTTAGAGATGCGATACCTAAAAGAGCAAAGGATAACAAGGGAACACCGAGAAGGATATACATCCACATGTACAGCTCGTCGCTGTTCGTATAAAATGCACAAAACAGAACGATCAGAAAAATTAAAACATATAATATTTTTTTAATCACGGTGCCACTCCCTTTCGAAGAATTATCGAGGAACAGGAACCGTCTCAAGAATATTTCCGAGTATTCCGTTTACCGTCAAGCCTTTCAAGCTGCTTTGAGGTTTTACGATGATTCTATGGGCTAATACCGGTACGACCATCTTTTTCACATCGTCCGGAATTACGTAATTTCTGCCTTCATACAAGGCTTTGGCCTTGGATGCTTTTGCCAAGCCGATTCCGCCTCGGGGACTTACACCTAACTGGATGTCGGAATTTGCACGAGTTTCTCTTATGATTTTTGCGATATACTCCTCAATTTCATCCTTAATAATAACGTCGGTTAAGGCTTTCTGCATTTCCAAAACCTCCGATTTATTCACCACCGGCTCTAAAGAAGCCAAGGGATTTTCTCTTTGGAATCTTTTAATGATCTTGACCTCCTCGTCCATTCCGGGATATCCGATCTTGATTTTCATGAAGAATCGGTCCAATTGGGCTTCGGGAAGCGGGTATGTACCTAAATAATCGATGGGGTTTTGTGTGGCGAGAACCATAAAAGGCGTTTTCATTTTGTACGTTACTCCGTCTACCGTTGCTTGCCTTTCTTCCATGATTTCCAGCAAGCTGGACTGGGTTTTCGGGGTGGTTCGGTTGATTTCATCCGCCAATAGGATATTGGACATAGCGGCTCCCGGACGAAATTCGAATTCACCGGTTTTACGATTGTAAATATTGATCCCCGTAATATCCGAAGGCAATATATCCGGTGTGAACTGTATACGGCCGAATTCCAAATCTAACGATCTTGCCAGTGCAGACACTAAAGACGTCTTTCCGACTCCGGGCACATCTTCGATAAGCACATGTCCTTCACACAGCAAGGATATCAGCAACAATTCAATGGCATCCTTCTTGCCGATAATCACTTTCTCCACATTTTTGACCACTTCTTCCAATTTTCCCCGAATTTGCATAAGCGACCTCCAATAGAATGATGTAATGATTGCAATAAAAAGAATTGATAATACCTACATTTAAATATAACTGTCACAGTTATATGTTACCATAGCGGATGGTAAATTCCAAACACTTTTTGTTAAGAAGTCGATATTATGCATGATATGAAACCCGCCTACCAATATTGGTGTATTTTTATGAGAAAAAAGCTATAGCAATATATCAAAAAACAAAGCGACTTATTAGCCGCTTTGTTTTTTAAATATCTTATGAAAGAAACATTTGATGTCTTAAGAAACAAACGAATTTTTAATCCTTTGTACTTCGCTTTGGTTTGCCGGTCCTGCAGGTTGATAATACCCCTTTTGTTCCGCAATATTGTATAAATCATAATGGAACTTCTCGCAGTTATCTCTCATTGTCTTGATTTCTTGACGAAATTGCTGATTGCATGCTTCGGAGATAACGTTCTGATATCCCGTTAAACTGCTTTTTAACTGTGTCAACACGTCATTGACCATATCTTTTTCCGTCATATTCTTACCATCCTTTCTTTATCCTAAAAACGACATTAGTTTTTGCTTGCTTTGTAAAGCGTCTTGCGCGGCTTTTGCAAACATCGCCTTTATCTGAGGGTCGGTACACTGATTGGCATAGGCATTCAGTTTTTGATAAGCCGTCTCGTGGGTACCGATGAGGTGTCTTAGATTCTGCAGTTCGAGTTCATTTAATTGTGTCATTTAAACGACTCCTTTCATAGTGTTTTTCAATCATTAGTATTTGTTCCTTTCTTTTTTTTATGCGAAAAACACCGTGAAAAAGTCTTTTTAAGCCTTAAACGCAAGAAATCCTATCGTTTTTACGATTCAAAGTATAGTAAGTATAAGGTATTTCACCTTCCATTCTTTCTTCATAGGTTTTTTCAAAAAGTTCCATGTTAAATTTCGGGAAAAACACATTGCCGTCGTATTCTCGATCGATAACCGTTAAATAAATGCAGTCGGCGAACGGCAAGGCTTCTTCATACACCCTTCCTCCGCCGGCGATGAAGACCTCCTCTTCGTCCTTTGCCAGAAGCAAGGCATCGTACAACGATTCTACGGTGATGCAGTTAGGACCGTCGAAGTTTTTGCTTCTTGATATTACGATGGTTTTTCTGCCGGGAAGAGGCCGCCCGATGGATTCGTGGGTCTTACGCCCTAATATAATGGTCTTACCCATGGTAAGCTCCTTAAACCTTTTTTGCTCTCCGGGAATTCTCCAAGGTATCTTTTCATCCATTCCGATAACGTAATTTTTAGACATGGCCGCAATCAAGGATACCTTCGGCCTGTAATCCGGTCCGATTTTATAAATTTTATCCGTTTTTCCGCCTTCGGGGAAAGGAATATCTCCCTTCAGCAAGGGATCCTCCGTTGATATCATATATTCATTTAATCTATTCTTCAAATCCTGCAATATTTCCGCATATTCCGGCCGATCTATAAGATTCACCCGTTCTCCCGGGTTCAGATACAAATCAAAAAGCCCTTCTCTCAAATGGTCTTCCTTCAGCCAACCGTTGTTTACCATGAATCGTTTGGTAAGACCGTTATCGCAATTCGGAGCTACGATTTTTTCGTAGGTACCGTAGTATTTAATATATTTAAAGCGTTCGGTCCGAATACACCTTACGGGTTCGTAAGCGGCATGGTAGTTTATTTCCGCAAAAATTTCTTCTCGAACCTTATCCCTTTGGTTTTGAAGAAGAGGCATTAAAGATTTTCCTACCAATCGATCCGGTTTTTCAAGCCCGGCGTAATCGCATACGGTAGGAAAGATATCCAAATGGGACGTTAAGGAATCAACCGCTTTTCCTTTTAGCCGGTTATCGGGACATTGAATAATGAGGGAAACATGAATGCCGCTGTCGTAAAGATTGCATTTCATTCGAGGAAAAGCGATTCCATGATCCGTTGTAAAGAAGATAAAGGAATCCTCTTGGTAACCGTTTCTCTTTAATGCGTCAAACACAAGGCCTGCACAATAGTCCATCACCATTGCAGAGGCCATAAATTGAGCAAAGTCTTTTCTTGTATCCTCCGTATCGTAAAGGGGATAAGGAACGGAAATATAGTTCGGATCGATTCCCATATCCGCTTCGATATATTTTCGGTGAGTTCCGGCCATACCGAAGGACAAGAACAAAGGCTTGTCTTTCTTTCTGTTTTCAATGTATTCCACAACCGCTTCCGCGTTTTTCATATCTTGATTCACAAAACCGTTGAAAGGCTTTGCTTCTTCTTTTCCCTGCAAGAAATGTTCGTATCCTAGTGTTTCCCAATACCTTCCCTTTTGCGCAATCTCATGCTGAACGCCGCACAAAACCGTTTCGTAGCCGTGCTCCTTTAAGAAGTTTGCCAAATGCTTTTTGGGATTGTTTAAAGAAAACCCTCGATGTGCCAAGCCGGTCATCCCGCATTGGTGGGGCGTCTCCCCCGTCAGCATGGCCGCTCTGCTGGCGGAGCATGTAGGGTTCACGCAATAATTGCGTCGAAACAACGTGCCTTCCTTTGCAAAGTCGTATATATTGGGCGTAGGAACGTTGTATCCGTATGCTTGGTTGTATATCCCTAAGTCATGGGTGTGAATATATATGATGTTCATGGAAAATACCTCTTTTCGAAACGTCCTTTTCTCGCACTATTATACCATGGGTTTAACCGGCAAACAGAAATATTCCCGAAAAATATATTGACTTGTCGGCGATTTTTGTTTACAATATGTCGTGTGCAATTTCATGGGGGTATAGCTCAGCTGGGAGAGCGCTTGAATGGCATTCAAGAGGTCAGCGGTTCGATCCCGCTTATCTCCACCAAAATAAAAGCCTTAAAAGTGTTGTGATTTTAAGGCTTTTATTTTTTTGGTTTTTCTTCGTTTCATCTTATTTTGCTATTCTCCCTTTTAATTGAAACGGGATGCTTTCTTTATGGCATATTATAGCGGTAATTGTTATTTTACGACATTCTCGCAGAAGCGATGCAAGATCCCACAGTCTCTGCACGGGTAGCCTTACCCTGCGGATCAAGGATGCCATTGCCCCTGCCGTTAATCAAGCCCTTGGTGTTCGCCCATGCCATGTCTTGCATAACCGCTGATTTGGTCGGCATCGCTGAACTTGTTAAGGTCAGCCGCAGCCGTCACGTCATAACCCATTAGCTTGGCATAGCTTGCGGGAACAGGGAGGCCGTTTCGGATGAAGAATTCGATTACTTTATGGAGGCGCGATACGATCTCGATGTGCCCAACGGTATGAGCGGATCATTCCGCCCTTTACCTATGCCGGATTTTCCAATGTTACCGAGGCTTGGAAAAGGATATGTTCGGAATGGCTCTTTTTTATCCGGCTATGAGCTTTCTCGTCTGCCTTGCATTGCGCATTTTTTAGGACACGGACACAAAGTCAAGGATGAGCTGTGGGTCCCTATTTCGAAAAAGTAGGTTCATAGGGTAAAAAATATGGTAATGTAAAAGCAGAAGTATAATGATCCGGGTGATGTTTAATGGGTGAAAAAAAGATTCCGTTAAAATTTGAAAAGATCATTCGCCAAATGACCTTATCGGAAAAAGCGTCTTTAATGTCCGGTGCGAACTTTTGGAACACAAAGTCCGTAGACCGGCTCGGCATTCCTTCCATTATGCTTACGGACGGCCCCCACGGCCTGCGAAAGCAAGGAGGGAAAGAAGATCATTTGGGACTTAACAAGAGTATTCCGGCTACCTGCTTCCCTACGGCGGCCGCTTTGGCTAACAGCTGGGATACAAGCCTTCTGGAAGATGTTGGAAGATGCTTAGGAAAAGAAGCGTATGCGGAGAAGGTCAGCGTTCTTCTAGGGCCCGGACTTAACATTAAACGCAATCCTTTAGCCGGAAGGAATTTCGAGTATTTTTCGGAAGATCCCTATTTAACCGGAAAATTAGCCGCCGCTTTGACAAGAGGAATTCAAAAAGAAGGAGTAGCCGCATGCCCCAAACACTATGCGGTCAACAGCCAAGAAACAAGAAGAATGCAGGTGGACGAACGGGTGGATGAGCGGGCACTGAGGGAAATCTACTTGGAAGGATTCCGCCGCGTCGTTCAGGAAGCGAAGCCTTTGACCATTATGACGGCATACAATAAAGTGAACGGAGAGTATGCTAACGAGAATACCCGGCTGTTAAAGGATATCCTTATAGGCGAATGGGGATTTTCAGGTACGGTGATTTCGGACTGGGGAGGAAACCATGACCGAGTTGCGGCATTGACGGCAGGCAGTACGCTGGAGATGCCTTCCGCCGGAGGAATGACGGATAAGGAAATCGAGGAAGCGGTTGCAAAGGGGCTTATCGATGAATCGATTTTGGATGAGCAGGTAGACAAACTGTTAACGCTAATCGAAAAAACGGGTTACCAAGGATTCGGATCGTCTCCTAAAAGAGAACTCGTTCCGGATAAATCGACTCTTCATGAAGAAAATCACAAGATAGCCGTTAAAGCGGCTTGCAAATCCTTGGTGCTTCTAAAAAATGACGGGAATCTTCTTCCCATTACCGACCGGAATAAAAAAGTTGCGATTATTGGGGATTTTGCCGAAACTCCTCGCTACCAAGGAGCGGGAAGCTCTTTGGTACGCCCTACAAGGCTTGTAAGCTTCCTTGATGCCGTGAAAAACACGGACTTAAATGTGATCGGCTACGAGAAAGGATACAAACGAGTTGGCGGCAAAAGCAAGCGCCTAATGAAAAAGGCGCTGGATCTTGCGAGAAAGGCGGACATCGTCATATTGTATCCGGGCTTGGACGAAAATAGCGAATCGGAAGGTTGGGATCGAAAAAATATGAGACTTTCCGACAACCAATTGGCTTTGGCGGAGGCCCTCACCTCCTTCCATCGTCAAGTTGCGGTTGTATTGGCATGCGGTGCTCCGGTGGAAATGCCATTTGCGTCCAAGGTGCCCGTCATTTTGCACGGGTATCTTTCGGGACAAGGAGGTGGCGAAGCTCTTGCTCGAACCATAACGGGAGAAAACAATCCTTCCGGCAAATTGGCGGAAACCTATCCGTTGCGTTACTCCGATGTGGCCTCTTCCCCTTATTTTCCCGGGGAGATTTTAACCTCCGAGCATAGGGAAAGTATATTCGTCGGATATCGCCAATACGATTATGAGGAAAAGGAAGTACTGTTTCCTTTCGGACACGGTTTGTCTTATACGACTTTCCGGTATGAAAATTTGTCCGTTAACGGCAATAAGGTAACGGTTACCCTTCGAAATACCGGTCCTTGTTTCGGAGAAGAAATCGTACAGCTGTATGTATCTTCCCTCCAACCGAAGGTATTTCGTGAGAAAAAAGCTTTAAAGGGCTTTGCCAAAGTCGCCCTTCTTCCCGGTGAAGCAAAACAGGTGGACATTTTCTTGGACGAATATGCTTTTTCCTACTACCATGTCAAGCTCGGGCGCTTTGTTACCGAATCGGGAAAATATGAAATCGGAGTCGGCGCTTCTTCCCGGGATATTCGCCTTAAAACCGTCGTTACCGTTAAAGGAGAAACCGTTGAAAACCCATACGAGGGGTTGGAGAATACTCCCTACGTAACCGGGAAATCCTTGGCAGGTTTGACAACCGAAGATTTTGAAAGGCTCCTCGGTGAAAAACTCCCCTCTTCCCTGCCGGAAAAAGGGAAGCAATTGGACGCCGATGATTTAATAGAACAAGCTCGATATTACGGCCTGTTCGGGAAGATGCTCTACGGACTTCTTATATTTTCTCATAAAATTTTAAAGCTTTTAGGAAAAAAGATTGCCGCCGACAACGTGATGTTTTTATTAAGCCTGCCCTTTCGGAATATTGCGACAATGTCGGGCGGTATAATCGATAAAAATCAATTGGAAGGCTTGCTAACCATGATCAACGGCCGGTTCTTTAAAGGCTTAAAGCAAATTATAAGAAAGAAAAAGTAATCCGCATACGGGTCCTTTTGCTTTCTTTCCTCTGAAAATTCCTATATCGTCCAACATTTTCTCCATAAAATCTCCACATTTAATTGTTAACATTCATGCGTATTCATAGGAATCTTAGCAAGGAAGGGAAGCTATGCAGTCGATAATATTGAAAATTGACGGTATGACATGCGTGAACTGCGAGAACAGGATCAAAAAAATGCTGAAAAACACAAAAGGGATTATCGATACTGTCGTCAGCTATTCATCCGGAACCGCCGAAATTACTTACGATGAAAATTTAATCGGTATCGAGAACATAATCGAAATTATTGACGGGCAGGGTTACAAAGTAGTAAAAGAAACGAAAGAAAAAGCAAATCAAAGGGCAAGCCTAACCAAAGCGTTAGGAATTGCAATAATTTTGCTTTCTTTGTATATGATAATATCTCGGTTCGGCGTTTTTAACGTTTTTAATGCGTTCCCTCAGGCGGAAGAAACAACCGGTTACGGAATGCTGTTTATCATCGGTCTTTTAACTTCTCTCCATTGCGTCGCCATGTGCGGCGGTATCAATCTTTCCCAATGCGTATTGCAAGATACGCAAAAAAGCAATACCCTAAGCAAGATTGCCGTCCTTACACCAAGCTTCTTATACAATCTCGGAAGAGTTTTATCCTATACAATCATAGGCGGGATCGTCGGAGCGGTCGGTTCCGTCGCGGGTTTCTCCGGAGCTTTAAAAGGTGTTGTTCAAATTGCTGCAGGCGTCTTTATGGTCATTATGGGTCTTAATATGCTAAACATATTCCCGTGGCTGCGGAAGTTCAACCCTCGAATGCCGAAAATTTTCGCCAAGAAAATAAACGAACGGAAAAAAAGCAAAAGCCCTCTTTATGTGGGGCTACTGAACGGATTGATGCCCTGCGGCCCTCTCCAAGCAATGCAGCTTTATGCACTTTCTACAGGCTCGCCGATCAAAGGCGCCGTATCCATGCTTCTTTTCAGTTTGGGTACCGTTCCCCTAATGTTCGGGTTAGGAGCCTTAAGCTCCTTTTTAAGCAAAAAGTTTACTCGCAAAATCATGACCGTAAGTACGGTTTTGGTTATCGTATTAGGCGTGTCCATGTTCGCCGGCGGCATAAGCTTGTCCGGCATATCTTTCTCGGCCTTTGCAGCCGAGATAAATACAAGCGCACGAAATATGAATGTGGCAAACATTTCGGATAATGTGCAAATCGTTACGACAAAGCTTTCGTCCGGTTCCTATGAACCGATTACGGTTCAAAAAGGAATTCCGGTCAAATGGATCATTAAGGCGGAGAAAAAAGATATGAACGGATGCAACAACGAAATCGTGATTCCCAAATTTAATATCGTAAAAAGGCTTGAAATCGGCGACAACATCATTGAATTTACTCCGACGGAAAGCGGGACCTTCGCCTATAGCTGCTGGATGGGTATGATTCGAAGCAAGATCACGGTGGTTGATGATTTTAACAACCGTGAAGCTTCTGAAGAAGACCCGGCCGAAAAGAAATCGGATTATAAAATTCCGGTTGATTCCATTGCCGTAGCCCAAATTATAGACGGTAAGCAAACCGTTTCCATCGACATGGTTGCCGATCGATTCACACCTGCCGTTATTGCTACAAAATCCTGCTCTTTCCTACATATAACGCGCAAATCAACATGAGAAGCGGCATAAACGAAATCGCTATAATCAGTCGAAATAAGCCGTTTTATACCGCCCCTTGTGGAATATATCGGTGACAGCGGACTACCGTCTTGCCATTAAAATAATAAAAAAAGGAGAAGAAAGCATGTCTCAATTACAAAAGGAGCAAAAGCTCGATTTCGGAGAAATTGCAACCGTATCGTTTTTTGCATTGGCCGTCCTTCTATTTATCGTCGTATTGATTTTTGGAAATGCCAAAGGCGCTTCGGGTACCGTGGTCAAGGACCGGGATCTTGTGATACAAATAAGTGAAGTCTCCGAAAAGGCCTCGTTTTATCCTGTGGAAATCAAGGGAACTCGATTGGAGGTTCTTGCGGTTCGGGCATCGGACAATACCGTTCGAACGGCATTTAACACATGCCAAGTATGTTACGGCTCAGGCAGAGGATACTACATTCAGGAAGGCGATGTTCTCGTTTGCCAAAATTGCGGAAATCGCTTCAAAAGGGATGAGGTGGAGATAACGAGAGGGGGCTGCAATCCGGTTCCAATTACGGAGGAGTTTAAAACGGTAACCGACACAAGCATTACGATTTCCAAAGAATTTTTGGCGAAAGCAAAAATCATTTTTGCAAATTGGAAAAGTTAAAAGCAATACCGATTTCTATTGCCGGGGCGAAAAATGAAGATATAATTGGAATAATATATTTCGCATAAACCGGGTAGGTTTTTTACAGGTGGTAGTCATGAACGATCAAGCAAAGAAAATACTGGTTGTGGACGATGAAGTGAAAATACTTGAAGTGGTCAAGGCGTTTCTGGAAAGCAAAGGGTATATCGTCTTTACGGCGGAACATGCGAAACAAGCCTTCGAAATACTCAACAACGAATCCGTCGCTTTGATTTTGCTTGATTTAATGCTTCCCGAGATTCCGGGAGAAGAGATTTGCAAAACAATCCGTAAAAAATCGAGGGTTCCCATAATCATGCTTACCGCCAAAGCGGAGGAAGCCGATATGCCGGAGGGGCTTGGTATCGGCGCGGATGATTATATAACAAAGCCCTTTAGCTTAAGAACATTAGTCGCCCGAATGGAAGCCGTTTTAAGAAGATCATGCAATGATTTATCGCCCCTGTTTAACAAATGCTCCTTCAACAACGGAGATCTTGAAATCGATTTTGAAAGTCGCATTGTGATGAAAAACAAGAACGATGCAAAACTTACTCCTAACGAGTTTAAAATACGGACCGCTCTTATCAAATACCCGCAGAAAGTATTTACGCGGGAAGAGCTAATCAAAATCGCTTTAGGAGATGATTTCGAAGGATACGATCGGGCCATTGATAGCCATATCAAGAATATTCGCCGGAAAATCGAGAAGGATCCGAAAAACCCGGAATATTTACGGACCGTTCACGGAGTCGGCTATAAATTCGGAGGCGAATAACATGATGTACAGCTTAAAAACCAAGCTATCCTTGGCCATTATTGCGGTGGTTTTAGTAACGGTGGTTCTCATCAGTTTTTTAGCCAATGTATTCATTGCCGGGCAATTTAACAACTACATCATACGACAACAAGACCTTAAAAAAAGCGAACTCGTGTCTTCTCTAAGCCGCCAATACGATAAAAATACCGATACATGGAACCCGGAAACGGTTCATTCCATCGGTATGTCCGCACTTTATGAAGGGTATATCATTAAACTCTATGATACCGAAAACAATCTTGTTTGGGATGCCCAAAAGCATGATATGAGTTTGTGCTTCCAAGTGATCGAAGAAATTACGAAAAGGATGGAGGAAAAATACCCCTCAATAAACGGTGAGTTCATCTCGAAAACGTTTGACCTTACAAGAGACGGTGAAAAATTGGGCTATGTGAATATCAGTTACTTCGGCCCCTATTTTTTAAATGAAAACGATTTTCAATTTCTCGATGCTCTCAATGTCGTCCTTCTATCCATCGGTATTTTTTCCGTACTCTTGTCCGTGCTCATCGGGGTGCTTCTTGCAAAAAGGATCAGCCGGCCCATTTTTAAAACGGTTCAAATAACAAAAAGGATTGCCGCCGGAAGCTATAAAGACCGTATTGAGGAAAAAACCAAAACCAAAGAAATTGATCTGCTGATCCGGTCTATTAATCAATTGGCTTTTTCACTGGAAAAGCAAGAGAATCTGCGTAAGCAGCTGACGGAAGATGTTTCCCATGAGCTTCGAACACCTATCGCCATACTGCAATCCCATGTGGAAGCCATGATAGACGGCGTCTGGGAGCCTACCGCAGAGCGGCTTCAAAGCTGTAACGATGAGATAAAAAGAATCGGAAGCTTGGTTTATGATCTTGAAAATCTTCACAAGTTGGACAGTGCAAATTTAAGGTTAAACAAGTCTGAAATCGATCTTGCCGAAATTGTACAAAAGGCCGTAAAAAGCTTTGATGTTGCGATTAAAGAAAAAAAGTTAACCGTTTCAATTAGTGGCAATAGCTCGAATATACTTGCCGATGCCGACAGAATAAGCCAAACGGCCATCAATCTTGTATCCAATGCCGTGAAATATTCAAAAGAAGGCGGTCGGATATCCGTAAATATTTTTGAGACAAAAAATTCCGTGGGATTTAGCATTGCCGATACCGGGATCGGCATTCCTGAAAGCGAGCTTCCCTTCATTTTTGAACGGTTTTATCGTGCGGATAAATCCCGCAATCGAAATACCGGCGGATCGGGACTCGGCCTTGCCATAGCAAAGTCCATCGTGGAAGCCCATGGCGGAAGAATATCCGTTGAGAGTCGAGTAAATAGCGGTAGCCGTTTCGAAGTGTTATTGCCGAAAAATAATAAATCGTTAAATTAAAGTTCTCTTTTTGGCAAATTTACTTTAAAATATTTATAAGGTGCGGACATTGAATGCAGGTACTTTTTAAAATATGAGAGGGGGATGAATGCCCTATGATCATCGATTGCCACATGCATGTTAAGAACGGAGATATTTATAGACAAGAATCGAAGGCGGAAGAAATCGTAGCCGTAATGGAAAAGTGCGGAATTGATAAAGCCGTTGTGTTTGCCATGTGCATATCGACTCGGGATGCGACGGAAATGGTTTTCAAGGAAGTTCAAAAATTTCCGGACAGGCTCATCGGTTTTACATACGCCCGACCTTGTTATAACAGAAAGGTTACGGAGGATATAAGGTATG